>JAQYVK010000040.1 GCA_030145585.1 Desulfatiglandales bacterium
CCGCTTTAGACATAGGACCTTCAAAGAATAACGGCCTCGTCACATCGTGTTGACGCATGCGGTTCTGCAGATCGGTGGTTATGCCGACATAGAATTTTCCTTTTTTATCGATAATGTAGATCCACCAGTTGTTCATAGTGATCCTCAAACATTATTTGAGAGATGAAAAGGGACGGACTTCCCTCGAGAAGGGAGCTTGCCCTGAGGGGACCGAAGGGGGACAAGCTCACGTCTGGTCCTCTCTGGGACGGACTTCCCTCGCGAAGGGAGCTTGCCCTGAGAGTATCGAAGGGGGACAAGCTCACGACCGGTTCTCGCCGTAAACAGGGGTTAGGATTAAAAAAGGACCAAAAGACTATTTAAAAAAATAGGGTGAAGACGGACTTCCCTCGCTACACTCGGGATAAACTCACGACCGGCTTCACCTTCAACAGATAGCCAGAAAATAATAAGCCCCGTAAAGGGGCTTATTATTTTCTGGCTCCCCGGGACGGACTCGAACCGCCGACAAGGTGGTTAACAGCCACCTGCTCTACCAGCTGAGCTACCGGGGAACAACCTGTACTGAATGTTTAACAAAATCGGACCAGAAGGTCAATATAATTTTTAGGATGTTTTTTATAGACAATCTTTCCATTTTTGGCTCTGACTGCTCCTTGTACCATTCCTTCCTTATATTGTAACCTTCCTTTGGCTAAAATCCTTTATTCTTATTCGATAATTCAACTTTGCTCCAAAGGTTAATCAATCTGTTTCCTTCACTGATTTTTATAGAAAAAAGGGGGCTGGTTAAAATTATTTTATTCTGTTGTTATCTGATCCTTGTTCAGTTCGAAGGTCTTGGAGCCAATCCCTTTAACCTTCATGAGGTCTTCAGGACTCTTAAAAGGCCCGTTCGTTTGCCGGTATTGTACGATCCTTTCGGCGTACTTAGGCCCAACGTTCTTGAGGACCGCGATCTCCTCCACCGAAGCCTGATTAATGTTGACTTTTTTGGCTTCTTCGCCTGCCCATAGGACAGGGACACAGGTGATGAAAAATGTTGCAACTAAACACAATACCAAAATTCTTTTTCTTTTACTCATAATGTCCCTCTTTTCTAGCCCCCTTCTTTCTCTGTTTTGAGTCAGCCGATACCTCTTTCGTACGTTCCCCGATCATCCATCGATTTAATAGTCCGATGATTCAGGGAAGTAGTCTTGAAGTATCGATGACTGAAAGAAGTGTATGGCAAGTTCTATGCCAGGAGAGGAAAGACTACATCTAACTGAAAAATGCGGAGGGATGAAAACGAAAAAATATGTGGTGAATCCTTCGCAGAGGCCCACCCAACAAGGGTTTCGTAACGTTAGGGATTGATTAAATAATGTTTAAGCGTTGATGGATTGGTCAAAGGAGGACATTTTTTTATCTCTCAAAAAAAATTGAAAGTGCATTTGGAAATGGGCATTCATGCACGAATAAATGTGCGAATCTTATCAGCCGTCCAAATGGAAGCCATCTCAAAAATAGAAAAATGGTTCGAGGTCAAGGACGGCGCAGGATTGTAACCGGAGGAATATATGTAAATATTTCGAGGATGACGATCCAAGCCGGACGCTGAGATCGGGCCATTTGGCAATTTTGAGATGGCTTCTATTCACTATTCTGGATCTGCCCCCTTAGCCTGGCCCAGGCCATACCCAGATATTCATAAACGGCCCTTTCAGTCTGATAAAGTTCACCGGCACCTGGAAAGAATATCCCCGGTCCGAACCCTCCCCTTTTCTTGATGATATGACCCGCCGGCGCAGGAATAGGCTCCATCCCCTGATTTCTAAAAAGTGCCATGGCGCGTGGCATGTGTGCGGCGGAGGTCACCAGGATAAATTTGTCGTCTCTGACAAGTTCCCTTATGAACCGGGCTTCGTCTTTAGTATCCATAGCATTATCTTCTAGGACCAAATCTTGCTTGTCCACACCGATGACCTGTGCAATATCGGCCAGGACCCTTGCGTGGGGCACCGGATCAAAAATGACACCCCCCGTGACAATAAGCTTCCTGCCTGGGCGTTCACGGTAGAGCCTAATGCCTTCCACCAAGCGAAAGAGGGCTGAACTGGAAATTCGGCTAGTCACTGGAATTTGAGGGTTTGATACGTGCCCACCTCCAAGCACCACCACCCACTTTACTTGGGTCAGATGTTGTGATTCTAAGAGGGGTGGATATTTGGATTCCAGTGGTCGCAGCAGGGCTTCGGAGATCGGACCGTAACTCATCCCGGCAAAGACTATGAGTCCTACCGTTACAATTGCCTTCCCGGTCTTTTGCCAGCGGGTAAACCACAGGAGTATGATCCCGAGGATCAGGATCTCGATACAAAAGGAGACGGGCAGAAAAAAAGGGGTCAAGATTTTTTTGAGTAGGAACATTTTAGTCATCTCTCCTAATTTTTATTTGCCTTCGCCAGAATACCCTGCACTTTGCTGCAGGAATGAATGGCGAGGTGACTGCCGAAGCCTGCCCGTCACAGGTGGGCTATCGAAGGACGTCTTAACCATAGGGACGCCGTTTAATAACCATAGTCATCATCCTCATCATCGTCATTATAGGCCCTCTTCTTCATGAAAACTCTGATAAAACCATAGACCATGATCAAAGCCGCTAGGAAAAAAAGAATCTCATATAGATGGTTAATAACATAGTTGAACCAGGTTATTCTCTTCCTGAGGGCATCGTGCCATCCTTTTTCAAGGTCGTCAAGGGAGACTGAAAGGCTCGCCAGAAAAGCGCTTTCCTGAGTATCTCCCGCGTTGAGGTGTTGGATAACCTTTTCTATCCTGTCGATACCATGTTTTCTGACGATGTATTCCACGAAACTATTGCTCGCCTCATAAGCCAACTGAAGGGACTTTCTTTCTCCCGGAAATCTGTTCGTCAGTGTTCTAATGCGAATATACTGACCTTTGAGGACTGTTTCATTCAGAATAGATCTTCTTTGAGTGACGATAAGTTCTGCTATACCTTGACTCACCCATTGGGCGAGACCCTCATCAAGCCATTTAGGAAGTTTCCCATCATCAACCTGATGATGCAGAAGAAGGTGGCACAACTCATGTTTCATGGTTGCTTCAATGGTAAAAGGATCCGTACTCACCTTGGAATAGTCTATGACCATAAGGTTCTCATCCGGAACGGCAAATGCTACGACCAATTCACTGCCTGCCATCCTTTGAAACGCTTCACTCTTTTTGATCAGCAGGATTGTTACTCCAAAATCCACTTTCCAAGGAAGAATTTTTTCAAGGTTTCCTTTGATTTTGGGATAGATATTCGCAACCTCTTCAGCTCCGATCCTGAGGGGTTCTTCATAGAGGACCGTCACCCATTCTTTTTCAAGGACGTGACGTTCTTTCGCATGGAGGGGTTTGATAAGGATGAGGAAATAGACAACCAGAGATACACAGAACACTTGTTTCATAAATCGCGACGGATTTTTATAAAGCCCCTTTGTTCCGTTACCATCGAGATTATTTTTCATCTTTGGTCATTCCGAAATATGCGCAATACGCAGGGCGACCGACTGTAAAGGATACATTTCACAACGGGCAGGCTCAAGGTGCAACAGTCGACATAACCAGATGCAAGATTATACGCTGAAAAAATAAAGCCCTCATCAGGTCAGCATATTCCCGATGAGGGCTTTAAGCAAATTTTTTATGTGATTCTATTTTACTGCTTCTTTTAGAGCTTTCCCGGCCACAAACTTTGGAACTTTTTTGGCTTTGATCTTAATCACTTCTCCTGTTTGTGGATTCCTCCCCTTTCTGGCCTTTCTTTTGTCGACCTTGAAGGTGCCAAATCCAACCAACGTAACGGTGTCTTTCTTTTTCAATGCCTTTGTAATGCTTTGAAAAACACAATCCACCGCCGCCTGTGCTTCTCTCTTGGTGTTAACCACCTTAGCCACTTGATTGACCAATTCTCCCTTATTCATATCCTCCTCCTCTCCCTAAAAAGTTCACAGAAAAACGCGAAATTTGGTGGCACAGTAATAGATTATTTTACAAATTTCAACAATAAAATGAATATGGAACCATTTTTAAGCACATTATTTCGTGATTGTGGCAGTTTTTATGACTTTTTCATGTTAAAATCGAAAAGAATCTGACTTATAGGAAAATTAGGAAAAGGATTTTTGCTACTTACTAAGTCCCCCCATTTCACCCTACTTTAACCCTAATATAGCAAAAAGGCTGAACCGGAAGTATTTGTCTTCAATACAAAACCAATAAAACTGTCCGCACTGCCGGAGAGTGAGGAGGCCACGACCAAGATTGATATCAAATTAAAAGTATTGGGAGGCATGTTAGGCAGTACCGTTGATGACGCTATTGGGGAACTGGCATTTTTCTATCCAGAAAATGAAAGCCTTTTTAAACAATTTGAACGAACGCCGGAACTCTGCTACACGTACGACACAGCTTTGGCAACCGGTCTTGCTGAATCCATTCTAAATGGAACAAATAGTGTCGATTTAAAAAGGTGTTGATGTATTAGTTTTCACAAAAACCACCAGAATACATTTCGAACTTGACTGTCTCAATTTGGGAACCTATATTTTTATAGTTCGATAGTAGAGAAAATCTGAATCCTGATGTCGGGTTCGTGTCATGTACATCAATGGGAAGCTCCCATAGGAGATTGAAACCCAGAAACTAATTTAGTTATCAGGAATGAAGTTAACAGTTTATTAAGTATTCCTGATCACCAAAATAAGTGAAAGGTTAAAGGGATAAGGTATAGGGTGTATTGATCACGGGATATGGATTGGAAGTTTTTTAGACCTTAAACCGTACACCTAAAACCATGTGCCGTTTTTTTACTTATACCGTGATGGTGATCAGGGGGAGATGGATATGCTTGACAAGGATAAGGCCTGGTCCAAAAAAGAAGATCTGATGCATTATATCGAGAATCTGGATTCCCTGATTGTTGCGTTTTCAGGAGGTGTCGACAGCACCTTCTTGTTGGCCGTGGCACATCAGGTGTTGGGTGAGAAGGTCTTGGCAGCAACGGCCAGTTCCGCGACATACCCGTCTCAGGAACAAGAAGAGGCCGTCCAATTTGCCCGGAAGCAAGGAATCAGTCACGTTGTTTTTGAGTCGGATGAAACTTGCCTTCCTGCATTTTCCGAGAACAGCCCTGACCGCTGCTATCACTGCAAAAAACTTTTATCCCAAGAACTTCTCCAGATAGCCAAGGAGAGGGGATTTTCGAATATTGCCCTCGCAGCCAATGTGGATGATCTGGGTGATTACCGCCCCGGAATCACGGCCGCCGAGGAGATGGGCATGATCGAACCCCTTATGGAAGCCAAATTGACAAAGGAAGAGATCCGCTTTCTCTCCAAGGAAATGACTCTCCCCACATGGAACAAACCGGCCATGGCCTGCCTGGCCTCGAGGATTCCTTACGGGGATCCGGTCACGGATGAAAAACTGAAGATGGTGGAAGAGGCGGAACGCCTTCTGGCGCAAAACGGGTTTAGGCAGTTCCGCGTCCGGCACCATGGAGCAGTGGCGAGGATAGAAGTGGACATTTCCGATCTGAGAAAGATGTTGGATAAGGCCTTGAGGGAGAAGATTGTGGAGCGATTCAAAGAGATTGGGTTCCTCCACATTGCTCTGGATCTTGAAGGCTATGTCACAGGAAGTATGAACCGGAGTTTGGATTTGAAGAATAGTGACAAGTGACGAGAGACGAGTGACAAGAGGTGAGTAACTCGTTACTCGTGACTCGTCACTCGTTACTGTCTTTTTGTCACTCGTCACTGTATTATAGAAAGCGAGAATTGCATGAATCATAAAGTAGTACTAAAGGATGCATTTAAACGTTACACCCATGACCAGGATAAAATCTTGACCCCTGAAGAGACGGTTCGTCGGTTCAAAGAAAAACTGAAAGAGGTCAACCTGGACATATTGGAGCAGACGATCAGAATCGATAACGGCCGGTTGGACATTCCCATCTATTTTAGTATCTGCGGAAAAGATGCCGAATCGGTCATCGGGACCAAAAAACAGATGGGGAAAGGGGGCACACCCGCCCAATCCGAAGCGAGTGCGGTTATGGAGTTGGCCGAAAGATTCAGCTTTTTCAGCTTCTGCAAAAATCCGGAAAACTTTTTTGTCGAAGAATACCGGAACCTAAAAGATCCTACCCTACCCTTTAAGTCCATTGCCCAGTCCGTGCATGATGATTCCGACGAGCTAGACCGGGCCAAAGAGGTCTTTTCAAGATTGCCACTCAAATGGACCTGGGCCTACAATCTGTCCCGGCAGGAGGAGATCCTCATTCCCTTTAACTGGTTTTACACCATCAACGAATTCAACGGCCCTTCGGCCGGGAACTGTGTGGAGGAAGCGGTGATGCAGGGGATTTGTGAACTGATTGAACGGCATGTCTCCTCCCTCATTAGCTTAAAACGGCTCAACACCCCTGCCATCAACACCGATTCCGTAACCGATTCCCTCTCCCTTGAGATGATTGGGAAATATAAGAAAGCGGGGGTCGATCTTTATATTACCGACTTCTCCCTCGATACGGGCATCCCCTCTGTGGGGGTCCTTGCGCATGATCCCTCTACATTCCCTGAAAAAAGCGAGCTCGTCTGGACTGCGGGAACCACGCCCGACCCCCAGAAGGCCCTAAGTCGCGCACTCACGGAAGTGGCTCAGCTTGCCGGGGACTTCAATACCAGCGCCAACTATGTGGCGAGCGGGCTTCCCAAATACAGCCACATTGAAGAGGCGGATTATGTCATGCACCCTGCCAGGCAGATTGATATAACGCAGTTACCCGACCTTTCCAATGACAACATAAAGGTAGAAGCGGAAAACTGTATTTCAGCCCTTTTACGCAACGACATGGAGGTTATCCTGATCAACACGATGCACCAAAAATTGGGGATCCCCGCTTTTTATGCCATCATACCGGGGGCCCACTTCAGGGAAAGGGCGGCAGGAACCAGTGTGGGTATGTTTTCCGCCAAGCTGATTGCCGAAAGCGGCGAGCCCGAATGGGCCATCGCGGAGCTTCAAAAAATGGATTCCCTCTTACCCGGGAAATATTACGTCAAGTTTTATACCGGAACCCAATATATCGCCATGAACGAGCCCAAAAAAGCCATGAAATGCCTAGAAGAGGCCCTTAACCTTGACCCGAAGAAAGAGGACATTCCTAGCATTTATTCCTATATGGGTGTTTGTTTAAAGGACCTATCAAAATACAAGGAGGCCATCGCCACGCTACAAAAGGCCGAAAACTATGACAAGGAACGGACGGACGTCTACAATCTTATGGGATATTGCTATTTCAAATCCAAAGAGCATGAAAAGGCGATAGAGTGCTTCCGAAAGGTCCTCCGGATCGATCCCACTTCAGCCATTGACTATGCAAACATCGCTTCCAATTTTAGGGATATGGGTGATAGGCAACAAGCGATCCGGAATTACAGGGTCGCCCTGGAACTGGACCCCACCATCGAGTTTGCACGAGAGAGCCTGGAAAAACTTCAAGCGGATGAAACGATAGGGGAGAAATAACTTCATGCATTTCCCGGTATCCGGAGTCGATGTCTTCCCGCTAATTCCTGTCCTCGTTGCTTTTACCATATCTTTTTTTACATCCATGGGTGGCGTATCTGGCGCATTTCTGCTTCTTCCCTTTCAGGTCAGTATCCTCGGATTTACCAGCCCCTCGGTGAGCCCCACAAACCTCGTCTACAACATCGTTGCTATCCCGAGTGGGGTTTACAGGTATATCAAGGAACAGAGAATGGCATGGCCTATTGCATGGGTCAACATTGCGGGCACGCTGCCCGGTGTGTTCATTGGTTGTATTTTCAGGGTTAAATACCTGCCGGATCCCAGGCATTTCAAATTTTTCGTCGGGTGTGTCCTCTTCTATATCGCCATCCGGGTGCTTTACGATTTGACGCCCCGAGCTGGGATGGGGAAGAAAAAAACGCGGGCATTGGAAGAAAACTTTAAACAACGAATCACACAGCGGCACAATATAGAGGGCTCTGAATCCACAGGACATATGGCCATCCGAACGATAAGCTTTTCCTTTTCCCGGTACACTTATGAATTTTACGGTGAATCCTTTTCCTTCAACCCAATCATTCTTTTTTTTCTCTCCTTCGCCGTGGGCATTGTGGGCGGAACTTACGGCATCGGCGGGGGGGCCATCATCGCGCCTTTCCTGATCACTATTTTCGGCCTGCCGGTTTATACCATCGCTGGGGCCACCCTGTTGGGAACATTTATGACCTCCGTTTCAGGGGTCATCTTTTACACGGTGATTGCACCCTTGTATGCCCATACGGGCCTTTCCATAGCACCGGATTGGAAGTTAGG
>JAQYVK010000041.1 GCA_030145585.1 Desulfatiglandales bacterium
GGCCAACTGACACTCTCCGCACCCGTTACTTCAACGAGTTGATCAAACACTGAGGCCGTCCCAGGGTCTTCAAATTGGACGAGTTGGCTGGGACGCAGAATGTGACACCCATAGTGGACGGCAAGTTTCAGGCCGCTATACGTCTTTACCACTTTCTCTTTGATCTTATCGATCCCGATATCCTGATAAAGTATGTCGAGAAGGTGCCTGACTTCCGTTCGGCCTTCGAATCGGAGTCCCTCTTTCTCGAGGGTCTTATTGACCTCCGCCCTGGCAGAAGGGTCCTCTTTCATCATCCGACTCACATTTTTCTCGCTGATATAGCAACAATTGCAGAAAGTCATCATGTGAACGTCTCTCTTTTCAGCCAAGGCCAGATTTCTGGCTGAAGAGAGGACATAGGCCTGAAAATTGGAATTTTTTAAGGGATACCCACAACAGTTGAATTCCTTGATGTCTACAAATTCAACCCCGAGCTTCCTCAATACGGCATCTGTCGATGATTCATATTGTTCAAGATATATGGGCGTCGTACAGCAACGCAAGAGAGCATATTTCATCATCTCATTCCCACTCATGATTTTTTTGGTCTTCCATTGACATGCTTCATTGCGACGTTCTTCAGTTCGTAAAGCACATCCGTGACACGGACCCCTTGAGGGCATTGTTCCTGACACTGATAACAACCAAGACAGTCCCACAACATGTTGGAATTGAAGATCAGATCGCCAACGCCTACAATGGCGGCATGTATGATTTGATGGGGCACGAGTCCCAAGGCCTCGCGGGGATTTTCATAGTTGCGAACCACAGGACAAGCGGATGTGCAGGTCGTACAAGTAAAGCAGTAAGAAAACGTATTTCCTTGATCTGATAGGGCCAAATTTTTAATGAACACGCTGTCAATATGCGCATCCGTTATCGTTTCATCCGCTTCAATGGTTTTGCATGCTTCTGCGACCGCTTTCCTGGCACGCAGCATAGGTTCCTTGTAATGTTCCCCCTCAATCTTATCCTGTTTCAGTCCCCGGTAAAAAGAGAGGGGTGAGAGAACGAGTAATTCCGGATAACCTTTTTCGAGTAAGGTCTCCCGCACATTGAACCAGAGATCCTGGAGGTTGATCCCCACGGGACAGGCAACCGTGCACTTATGACAGTTGGTGCAAAGATAAAGCCCCTCTTGAATGTCTCTCAGTTCTTGGTCGCTGAGAGCTTTTCCCTTTGCAAGGGCCTTCACGGCAGCGATCTTCTCCGACGGCAGGATGTTCACATTCGGGATCTCCTCAAAGGCCATCCCAACGGAACATCGCAGGCTACAACTCCCACAATGGGTGCAGGCGTCGAGCTCCATGACCTGCCTGGTAGCTATATTTGCGGGGTCCGATTTTTCCGGGTCCATGACGGCATTGGCAAGCAGGCTGACAGGGCTCGCAAACATATGAAACATCTTGCTGAAAGGAAGATAAGCCAACCCGATGAAGCAGGCCATGAAATGGATGTACAAGAGTGCTCCAGGGACATTGACCCTGTCGGTGACGCTCGCAAATGGTTTGATCGCTCTGGATGCCGCGTAGCTCAAAAAGGCGTATTGGGGTTTGGAGTGGCAAGCTTCACAACTTTCCTCATGAATTTCCAACCCCTGTTCCAGGACTTCTTCATCAAACGGTCCTTCCAACTCCGGGGAGACGATTCTAAACTCCTTGACCCAATAGCTTTCCAAGGCTTCAAGGGCTTCTTCGTCATCCACATCGGCATAGTCTTCCACCATCACCTCATAGCTGCTGTAGGAGACCATTTTCGTACCCTCCAGCAGATAACCGGAGATCATGATGACCGCAATGATCATGAGCACATAACGATCCATAACATTGGTCTTAAGCCGGGGTAACTTGAGGACTATGCGCCGATATGCTGCGATCGCCAGGCCTATGATGACCAGAAGACCGAATAGATTTCTCAGAAAGAAAAACGGGTTAACTGTGGCGGAGTAATCGGGAAATATCGTGGCAGTAAAGATGGGGGCCAGGCCATGCCAGAGAAACAAGAGCATGAATCCCCAAAACAGGGCGATGTGCATTGCCCACCTGAGCTTACTCTCCCTCAATGTCCTGACCTGGAAGAGCACATCCAAAAAAAAGACCTTCAGCAGGACAAAGACCTTCAAACTAAAAATAGTCGAAACAATGCCCTTAATGGCGGCAAGAACCCTTCGCGTGAAGGACATTCCCGCAGCTTCCGCACCCACTTTGTAACGGAACCAGTTTGATATCTTATAGATGAGTCCTAAGACGAATATCGCAAGGGCGATATAAAGGCTGGCTGTGAAAAACATGATACACTTTCCAGTAGAGTATTTGCGGTTGTAACGTCAACTCCTGGTTTTTAATCCTATTTCTACGATTGACCTATATTCTACCCTGTAGTATATTTTGTCAACCAAAGAATCTTCCAAGAATCTCTTTGGATTTCAAAAAACATGAGCCCACTCAGGTTGCGATTCAAGAGTGGATTATCTGGTTTCAAAGGAAATGACAGAAAAAATGCAAGCTCCAAAATCGAAAAAAAACATAAAGGCTGTCGGTCTTCTATCCGGTGGGCTGGACAGCACCCTCGCCGCAAAAATGATGTTGGAGCAGGGCATCGAGGTCCACGCCATTAACTTTACCTCTCCATTCTGTACCTGTACCCCTAAAAAGGCCGGGTGTGCGGCGGTTGTCACGGCGATCAAGGCCTTAGGCGGCATACCCCTCAAGCAGGTTGCCATGAGGGATGAGTACCTGGAAATGGTCCAAAATCCGAAACACGGTTACGGAAAAGGGATCAATCCATGCATTGATTGCAGAATTCTGAAAATAAAGAAGGCTGGGGAATATATGCGTAAAATCGGGGCATCCTTTCTCTTTACCGGCGAGGTTCTGGGTCAGCGCCCTATGTCTCAACACAAGCAGGCCATCGCCATCATTGACGAGGACTCCGGCCTCAAAGGTCATATCCTGCGCCCCCTTTCCGCCAACCATTTTGAACCCACGGTTCCCGAGCTCGAAGGCTGGGTCAAAAGAGAAAAATTGTTAGGGATATCGGGACGTTCCAGGAAAACACAAATATCGCTCGCCGCTGAAAAAGATATCAGGGACTATCCTTGTCCTGCCGGGGGTTGTCTTCTCACGGATGGGCATTTCTCAGAGAAGATGCGTGATTATTTAAAATTTACGGATCAGCCTTCCATCAGGGATATATCTCTCCTCAAAGTAGGAAGACATTTTAGGCTGGAAGGGGGTGACAAGTTGATTGTGGCGCGAAATGAGCAAGAATGTAAGGCCCTCAAAGACCTTTTTCGTGAAAAGGATCATCTCTTAACGCCACTCAATTTTCCAGGGCCGGTCCTCATCCTTCAGGGAAGTTCCCTCCCAGCGGCTGTCGAGAAGGTGTTGTATTATACAAAACCGGCCCATCGGAAGAATGCCCGTATAGAATGTCGACACCTGGGTAAAAACCAAATTATTTCCCTCGATGAAATGGCCTCCCAAGCGCCGCATAAGGCCTCGATGGGCCGTAACGAGGAACCGATCAATACAAGGCGGTCTTAGTTGTAATTAAACCCACCACCTCCGTTCCTACTTTTCATATTTAGGGACACATATTACTGCCCAGAGCCCCCATTCATCCGTTGGTCTGGGAACGACTTCTAAAATCTCTGCCTCTATCCCTTTTCTGACCTTTCGTTCTAGCTTGAGGTCCTCTAATTTCCTGTCCGCGACCTTCCAGAAGAGCCCTCGGTGGAACGCCCTCATCCCCATTTCTTTTGTCTCTAAAAAACGTTCCTCAATACTGGCTAAGTGTTCGATCACCCTCTCCTTCGACCCTTCCTTTTCCGTCTTTTTATCGACGAGTATAGCATGGAGATGGTAACGCCTCCTTCTCCTTCCGCTATCCAGTTTCCGCTTTTCCCATTTCACGTTCATTGAATCATCCATAAATCTTTCTATTGATATACCTACCACAGTGTAGCATCTTAAATCAAGGTTATTTCCCCTGGATCCTACGAACATAGGGCCATAGGTGCTCCTTTGAAATGAGTTATTTACTTAAAGAGGATCATCTCCAATTTAGTTGAAAGAAAACTGTGGAGTTCATTTTCAAAGAGGTTGCTCAGATTAGAAGGATTCGGCCCGCCACAAATACGGCGGGCAAGAGCCGAGGGGTCAAGGGTTCCAGTGAAATACCATAGAAATACAGGTCATTAAAAGATTTGAAGAGATTTTATAAACCCTGTTTGGATATCTACAGGATAACCGGAAAATACAGAGAACAAAATCGATATATTATAGTATTACAGTTAAGGATAAGGGATGTTTAAAGCATTGATGAGATCGTTGCAAAACAGACACTTGAACCCTTGAATCCTTGGATCCTTGAATCCTCTTCTCCAACTAATTTGGAGAAGAACCCATAAAGAATACACACCCAAAGAACGTGTCCTTCATTTGCCTCCTAAAAGAGGGCTGCCAATAGGAAATATTGGATTATTAATTTCAAATGCCAAAGCTTCCGCCTTCGCCGAACAGGCAAATGTCAAAATAATGAGTGAACGGTGAACAGTCCTTCGACAAGCTCAGTATAAATAAGCGGTATACGGTGAGTGACTTCAACTCTTTATGGTTTACGGCTTACCGTTTACCGCTCACCACTTACCATTTTAGATTTTGACATCTTGCTCGCCGTTATTTTTACCTGCTGTGTTTGTGGCGGGGTGGCGAGTTGTCATTCTAATCCTGGAATGATAACCTCTATACTTACGTACCGTGGGTACGCGTAGCCATTGATATCTGACAACGCCCGGAGGACGTGGTTTTTGAAACTTAAAAAAAAGGGTTGCTGGGATGGTTAATGATATGACAATTAAGGACCTTTCCGATGCCGAATTAGAGATCTATGCAAGACAAATCGTCCTAGATGAGATCGGTTACGATGGGCAGGTCAAGCTCAGAAATGCCAAGGCCTGCATCATTGGAATGGGCGGATTGGGGTCGATGATTGCCCCGAAACTGGTCGGGATGGGCATCGGGTATCTGCGTATCGTTGATAGAGACATCGTGTCCCGCTCAGACCTTCACAGGCAACTCCTCTATGATGTGGATGCCGTGGGGCGTCCCAAAGTGGAAGTGGCATTTCAAAAGTTGAGTCGATTAAACCCGGACGTGAGACTGGATCCGTTTCCTGAGTCCTTAAATTCAACCAACGTCGAAGAAGTGATCGGCGGTATGGATATCGTCCTTGACGGCCTCGATAGACCCGAACCTCGCTACCTGATCAATAGAGCCTGTTTTAAATTCAACATCCCCTATGTTTTCGGTGCCGCCATACAGACCCTTGGCAATGTTTCCACAATCGTGCCTGGCCAAACGCTATGCCTTGAATGTTTCATGGGAGGACTCAAAGAGGATGATCTACCCAAATGCGGTGTCGTGGGTGTCCACCCGTCCGTGTTGGGAATCGTTACCGCGGTACAAGTTTTTGAGGCAGTAAGACTGATTGTCGGGCAGGAGCCTACTCTATTGAACAAGTTATTCTATATCGACCTTGGTGATATGAAATTCCATACCCTCAAATTATCTACTCGAGAGGACTGTCCGGTTTGTAGTGCCCAACCGAAAAGGACCCCTGACCTAATAGAGGACAAACTTTTTGAAGAAACCTGCGCAAGGGATGGGAGAAGGAACTTTGTCATTTCTCCTAAAAAAAGAGTTGAAATCGACCTGGAAAAACTCCCTCCCATTCTGGGTAAAAAAGGGTTTCCTATTCAATCGTCCGGTCTTTTAGGGATAACCTTCGAACAGCTTGACGATATAAAGACCAGCATCCTAAAGAGCGGCGTCATGATCGTCCAGACGCCTCCAAGCTTGACAAGGGATATGAAAGAGGATGTCATGGCAACCTATGAAACCATTCTAATTGACGGTTTGGGTTTGTCCCGCGACATTCTCCCGGAGGTGGAAACATAAATCCAAGCGCATGAACTTCATTCACGGGCTGAGGGATCAATGACGACCACTTGAAGTAGGGGTTTGATTGCCGATCCAAAAAAGGTCTTATTATTTTTCTCACAGAGGCCACTGAGATCACTGAGTTGTTTTTCTTTTGAGCTATATCCTTTCAAAAAACCCCCTGTGTTCTCTGTGCGCTCGAGCGATCCCGAGCGTAGTCGAGGGAGAGCGGGCGAGAAAAGATAAGGGAGGGTTTTAAAAAGACTAAAAGCGGGAGCATTCTCAAGCTTTATCGTGAAAGAAGGTCGGGTTCATGATTGTTCAGAGGGCCTGCTCAATAATACCGCCACCAAATACAAGATCATCCTCATAGAGAACCACGGACTGCCCGGGTGTAACAGACATCTGCGGCTCTTCAAACAGGACTTTTGCCTTATCCTTTTCATGTGGAAAAATGGTTGCGGCCGTTTCCCTGTGGTTCAGCCGGATCTTGGCCTTTACCTTATATGGCTTGTCCAGTCTCTCAACGGTGATTAGATTAAGATCTGTGGCAATAAGGCCCTCGGAAAAAGCCTGCTCCCTGTCGCTGACCACGACCTTGTTATTCTTAGCATCAATCTTAACCACATAGAGGGGTTGAGGGGCAGCGACACCGAGACCCCGACGCTGGCCAATAGTATAATGGATAATCCCCCTGTGCTTTCCGAGAATGTGGCCCCTCTCGTCCACGATATCACCCTCCTTTACCTCCTCTTTAGTAAAAAGTGAGGCATAATCACCACCCGCGATAAAATCCTGGCTCTCGGGCTCTTCTGCCGTTTCTAGCCCGAGGGATCGGGCAGTTTCTCTGACCTGCTGTTTTGTAAAACCCCCGAGAGGAAAAAGCGTGCGTGAAAGGTCCTCCGACGTAAGGGTGTATAGAAAATAAGTCTGGTCTTTTGATGGGTCCATCGCCTTTTTCAGCAGATGTCGCCCACCCGATTTTGCTATATCCGCATAGTGCCCTGTTGCAAAGGTCTCAAAAGTAATACCTGCCTCCTTGGCCTTCTCCAGAAGAAAACCAAACTTCAATTTTTTATTGCAAACCACGCAAGGATTGGGGGTCCTTCCCTCGAGGTATTCGTCCCTGAAGTAATCGAGAACATGATTTCTGTACTCTTTTTTCAGATCTATGACATGAAACGGAATGCCGATTTGCCGGCAAACGGATGCCGCTTTCTCCACGTCCTCTTTTTCGCCGGGCCCATAACAGGCGTGTTTATGGGATTCTTTTACCGCCACGGACCCGTCAAATATCTCCATGGTGATACCGATGACATCATAGCCTTTTTTCTTCAATAGGGCTGCTGCCACCGAGGAATCAACACCGCCACTCATGCCCACAGCGACCTTTGCCTGATCATTCGACATTATTTT
>JAQYVK010000042.1 GCA_030145585.1 Desulfatiglandales bacterium
GATCATAAAAAATCTCCGATTTTTTTAGGGGTTTAGACTGTAGGGGTGACTGTAAGAAATTGAGCCTCTACAGTCACCCCTTCAGGCTATTTACCTATATTACAGCCTAATCCCCTATACTCTCCGCAACTTTGCGGAGAGTTCGTTACACTTATTCATCAGCTTTGTTTCATCCATCCTCACGAGCCTTCCATCCTCTACAACGATTTCACCGTTGACTATAGTATAAGCCGATCCATGGTTATAACCCGAAAATATGATTGCGGCAAGTGGGTCCGAGAGTGCGCCGCTATATTCCAGTTTGCCCACATTAAAGATGGCAAGGTCCGCGGCCCAGCCTTCCCTAATCTTCCCGACTTTATTAAAGTCCAATAGCCGGGCACCGTTTTCGGTGGCCATCTTCATCACATCCAAGGCGGAAACAGCGTCTGGACCATATTGAACCCGCTGCAGAAGCAAGGCATTGCGGACTTCCCCAAGCATGTCGGACGAATCGTTGGAAGCCGAACCGTCTACTGCCAGAGCCACATTGATGCCTTTGGCAAGCATTTCTTTTGCCCTGCAGATACCGGAACCCAGCCTCATATTTGAAGTAGGGCAGTGAGCGATACTTGTGCCAGAGTCTGAGAGTCGATTTAACTCATCATCATTGAAATGTATGCCATGGGCATAGGATACGTCCGATCCGATAAACCCGCAATCCTCCATCAACCTTAAAGGTCTTCGGCCGTAGGTTTTCATGCAGAAATCGTTCTCATCCTGAGTCTCAGCAAGATGGGTGTGCAGATGAACACCGTAGTTTCTGGCCAATTGGACCGTCTTCCGTAATAAGGCTTCAGTGACAGAAAAGGGGCTGCATGGCGCAAGGACTATCTTTCGCATAGAAAGCTCACTGTCATCATGGTATGTTTCAATGACCCTTTCGCAATCCTCAAGGATCTGATCCTCTGTCTGCACCACGCTGTCGGGGGGTAAACCCCCATCTTTTTTACTCAGTGACATTGAACCCCTTGTGGGGCTGAATCGAATTCCAAGGGTGTTTGCCGCCTTGAATTGAACCCCGACAAGATCGCCATCAACACCCTGTGGGTAGACATAATGATGGTCTGTAGTCGTTGTACAACCTGTCTTCAGTAATTCCCCTATGGCCAGCAAAGAAGAGTAATATACCGCCTCTTCATCAAGGTGTTTCCATATTTCATAGAGGTAGATGAGCCAATCGAAAAGCTTGGCATTTTGAACCTCCGGCAGGTTGCGGGTCAGAGTTTGATAGAAATGGTGATGGGTGTTGACAAAGCCGGGGACCACCACGTGGGTGGAGCAATCTATCATCCTATCTGCCTTATCAGTCAGGTTGGCGCCGATCTTTTCGATCCTGTTTCCCCGGATCAGAATATCGTCACCACGTCGTGACCCGTCATCAGCAGACAAGAAAAGATAATAGCAATTTTTTAATAGTAAAGAAATTTTTCACCTCATTAGCGGTTTAGGCTGAAGGGGTGACTGTAGAGGCTCAATTTCTTACAGTCACCAGAAGACTGTTAGCAAAAATATTTATTTGACAGGATTAACAGGATGCACATGATATTTTTTGCCTTTCCGGCCTCCGACCCCACTTCCAGCCCGTAGGGCTTCCAGTCCGGAGACAAGAAAGGCAAAAAGTCCAATCCCCTCCGGGGGAACCGGAGTTTTCAGTCATAATCGGTTTATCAGCTGCACTCTACGCTATGCGCCCTGCGCTCTGCGCTTTGCCACTTCAGCCTACAGTCTATAAGGCTAAAGGCGCGAAGCGCCTCAAGGCCATCAACATCACTCCCATCTGGACGCCGTGCATCAAATCAATGGATTTCGCCTGATTCGAAATATATTCGACTTTTTCAATCAGGAACGTCTTCCGGCTTAGTTTCACGCGGATGGTTCCAGTTTCATATACCAAATAATCGTTTTGCAAGGAAATGGTTTCATTGCCTTCTTTGTTTTTAAAGTTTAGCACTCCATCAGCGAACATATACCCGCTGTCCGCGTTGCTAAAGCTGTCCTTTGTTAAGTAAAAAGTGGGTTTGATACGGGAAGGGTCCCCGTTTGTTGGACAAAAAGTCGAGCAATTGCCACATTCATTACAAAAATCTCCGATATTGATAATTTGATGGGGTTGCAGAAATTTTATCAAACCAAGATCCTCGATCCGTGACCCTGATTTTGAAGGCAGGACTCGTTGATGACTAACTGTTACGGGATCTATGGAATAGGCGATATTGGCCCGGTTGGGGCAGACGGTTGTGCATATGTTACACATGACATCGCATTGGAGGCACCTTGCCGCCTCCTCCTGGGCTGTTTTTTCATCCAGCGTTTTGGTGATGAGATCAAAACCGAGATCCAGGGCAGACCCCGTGTCAGGCAGCTTAGGGGAGAACAGACGTCTCGCTTGTCTGACCTGGAGAGCCGTGGGTCCTACGTTACGCTCAACCTTTGAAGTGGGGGCATCAACCTTCCCCGTCGCCTTCTTTTTAATGGCATCGGCTGCTCGCTTGCCATCAGCAATAGCGTTGATTAGACTGGATGCACCTCGCACGGCATCACCCCCGGCAAATACATTCGGTAACATGGTCTCGAGGGTCTCGGGATTTATCTCAAGTCCATCTCCCGGAAGGAAATCAAGGTCGACTTTTTGACCGATCGCGGAAATAACACTATCAGCTTCAATGTGAAATTCGGAGCCGTCTATTTTTATGGGTGATCTCCGGCCGCTCTCATCCTTTTCTCCCAGTTCCATTCGAAAACAGACATTGGTCGTCACTTTCCCGTCTTCGACCAGCAGGCATTCAGGAGCGGCCAATTCGATCAGGTTAATACCCTCCTCTAAGGCGTCCTGTATCTCCTCATGTTCCGCGGGCATTTCCCTGCGGGTGCGGCGATAGATAACACTGACTTCTCCATCCCGGCCGACAAGTCTCTTGGCCGTTCGGGCCGAATCTATTGCAGAACTGCCGCCACCAATGATTACGACTTTTCCCCCCAACTCGGGAGGGTTGCCCCTTCGAACCTCACTGAGAAAGTTCAACTG
>JAQYVK010000043.1 GCA_030145585.1 Desulfatiglandales bacterium
AGATGAACAATGCAGAAGCAGTTTCTTGTTTTTTCGACCTTGTCAATGAAAGAGATTTAGAAGGACTTGAGGCGCTCCTGATAGAAAACTCGGAGTTTTATTTTCCGAAGACCAAACCCATGGTGGGAAAAAATCGGGTCATCAGGTTCTTAAAAATTCTGTTCCACAAATTCCCTCAATTGGAGTTTCGGACTCATAGGATAATTATTCAGGGGTCAAAGGCCGCAGTCCATTGGTCAAATCAAGGGATGAGCAGGCGGGAGGAACCCTATGAGAATGAGGGGGTCACAATTCTGGAAATGGAAGCAGGCAGGATCAGGTTTATCAGCGATTTTTTTAAAGACACGGAAAAATTCTAGCGCGGCTTCACTTCTCTAATCCGTTCTGAACAGGGTAGGAGATGAATCGAAATTTTTCCCTACAAAGAGGACTTACTTTTAAACCCTGATTGAGCGAAAGTCGAGGATGCCCCAGATCCAAGGCGTCCAAGGGCGAATGCCGTATGCTGCTGCTTCGCAGCAGCCGCCTACTGCGAGCCCTTGGTATGCTCTTGTGTACACAAGAGCCGGAGATTGGGTGTATCCTGCTGTTCTGCTGAAAGTCTTTTTCAGCCGAACAGCCGCTTTCCTCGGAGGTGAAGAATCCCGACCATAGGTCGTGATTCTTCTAAAGAAAAAGCCTATTGGCTTTTTCACGTAAACAAAATGGAGAAAAAAAGAGTTTTAATAACTCATCAATGTTGTGGATATAAATCAGGCATAAAAAACTGTGAAAAGCGTTTGATTTGTTTTTAATAAAAGTCCTTCTCGATTTTGTTTACGCTCAATTAGGGTTAAACTTTCCACGGACAGGAATAGTAATTATAGGCTTTTCAGTATAATTGGTTTTCAGTTTCAAAAAACCCCGATAGGTTTCTGCCGAGCCAGGAATGTTGGTGAATACGACCCTGAAGTTTTTTCCTTCTTGTATCGACTCGATCCTGTATTGTACCTTTTTATCCAGGTCAAAGGCGGTCGGCTCTATGGACAGGGGTTTCTTCAATCCTGACCTGATATTAACCGTTTTTGTGAAGGTCTGTCCTGCCTCACCCCTGAAATTGACGGAGCGAGGTGAGACCCGGATGGATACCCTGACGAATACCCCTATACTTATGGTTTCGATTTGACTCCGCGGATCATTTGAATAAACCTTCGCACCACGTGTGATCTTCCCCTGATAGCTCGCAGTCTTTACTTGTAAAGTAATTTTCCCCTCCCCACCTGGAGGGATGGCCCGGTCGAACCGGGGCACGGTACAGCCTCACCCAGGCACAACTTTTTTTATCTCTAAAGTTTCAGTTCCCGGGTTCCGCACTTTAAAAATATGTTCTACCGTTGCACCTTGCTCGACATCCTCATGCGCGAACACTTTTTCTTCGATGACCATACGGGGGCCTGTTATCTCCTGAGACGCAGAGGGGTAGGCAAGAAAAAACAACAAAAGGAAAAAGCCGGTGCAGATGGATAATGTTTTCATAAATTTTAGCTCCAAATAAAAATCGGAATTAACCACTTAACCAAACCACTAATCTCCACTAATCTTCACTAATTTTTAAAGAATGCAGCCGCCGTTCCCATTAGTGCCGATTAGTGTAGATGAGTGGTTTATTCTGACTCCTGACTCCCTTGGCCCGCCATAGTTTTCAAACGACGGCGGCTGTCTTCTTATCATTGTTTACAGTTCAATGTTCACGCTATGCGCTATGCGCTCTGCGCTCTGCGCTTACCCCTTCCATGTAGTTCCCATTAGTGAAGATTAGTGTAGATGAGTGGTTTTTATTCTGACTCCTGACTCCTGTATTCTCTCAGTCAAATTTCATTCTTCAATTTATATGTAAGAATATCTAGTTTGATTGTGAAATCTATATTTTCAACCAAGCAAGTCTCCGGCACATGAATCTGGGTCGGAGAAAAATTGAGAAGGGCATTTACCTGAGCTTCTGAAAAGATATCGGCCACCCCTTGGGCGACCGAGGGGGGGGTGGTTATCACGCCTATCTCTATGTTCAATTCTTTCACTGTTTCCTTAAGATCCCTGATGTCTTTTATCATCAAACCAGATGAAAGAACCTTCCCGATCTTGTTCTCATCTGAGTCGAAAGCAGCTACAAAACTAAATCCTCGGGTGGGGAAGTTTTGATGTTGCAACAGCGCGGAACCCAAGTTACCGATACCGACAATGCCCATGTTCCAGTTCCGATTGACCGCCAATATCTTCTTGATCTCCTGCTGGAGATCTATCACGTCGTAGCCTACACCACGCACCCCAAATTCCCCAAAATACCCTAGATCCTTTCTTACCTGGGCAGGATTTACTTGACATAGCCAGGCCAATTTTTCCGAGGAGACCATACGATACCCATCGAATTCAAGCAATTCAAGCTGCCTGTAATAGAAGGAAAGTCTGGTTATGGTTGCCTTTGGTATCTTTCCGGTTTTCATAGCTTCAATACTTCTCCAACTTCCTACCATCTTATCAGTGCAAGACACTGTTTTGGGGCAGGAAGGCCAAATTCAATGAAAATGATTATCTTGGACACGAATGTTGTAAGATATTTAATGATATAATATTAGAAATCTAATGACAATATCTTTTAATCAGCTTAAAATAAGAAGATT
>JAQYVK010000044.1 GCA_030145585.1 Desulfatiglandales bacterium
AGGAAAGGATCTAAATGCTGAAGAGACCCTGAAATGGTGGCGAGAAGAACGCAGAGCGTTGCTTGAAGTCTTAACAAAAATGGATCGCAAGACGCGAATACACTGGTATGGTCCTGCTCTGGGTGCTATGACTTTTGCCACCGCACGCCTGATGGAGACCTGGGCGCACGGACAGGATATTGTGGATGCGTTGGGCATTCAACGTAAACCGACCGACCGCTTGCGTCATATAGCCCACATGGGCGTGAGCACATTACGATTCAGTTATGCCAACCGCAACATGAAGGCGCCTGACAGACCGGTTCGTGTTGAGCTCACCGGGCCTTTAGGGGACATATGGAGCTGGGGGCCTGAAGAAGCGAAAGATTTGGTAAAGGGCCCGGCTGAAGATTTCTGTCTGGTGGCGGTTCAACGGCGGCACGTGGCCGACACAAATTTAGAAATCTCCGGGGACATTGCTCAGGATTGGATGTCGATTGCCCAAGTCTATGCCGGACCACCGACCGAAGGCCGAAAGCCGGGGATGTTTCCAAAGAGTGAGCAATAGCGAGTTGATTAAACCACTTTCTATCCCAACCATTATCACTTCACCCCAGCCTCGCGCAGGACCTCGATATCACTCTCCACGACAGCTGGGTCCATACGCATACTCTGAGCTTGCTTCCTGTACACTTCCAAAGAGTATTCGGGAAAGAGCCTCAAAAGTTCCGCCACCTCTGACCGGGCTTGCGCTTTCCGGCCTAGGCGGATGTAGGCCATAACCAGACCCTGGCGCCCCACAATACCATGTGGCTCCCGAGCAACCAACACCTTGAATGCCTCGATCGCCTCCTCATACTCTCCCAAAAGATAATAGACACCGCCCAACAATTCCAGGTAAACGGCAGGATAATAAGGATCAAGGCGCATGGCCTTCCTCACATGAGGGAGCGCCTCCTTATACCTGCCGGTAGCAGACAAGTACATCCCCAGCAGTAAGTGAGGGAAAGACTGGTTGGGACCGAGGGCGACGGACTTCTCCCCCGCGGCAATGGCTTGGTCATACCGCCCTTGCCGCAGGTAGATAGCTCCCCACAGGGCATGGATTTCGGGGTCGGAACCGTCCATGGCCAAGGCCTTTTTTGCAAGTTCAATAGCCTGCAGGAGAGACTGCTCCCGGGACTCGCTCCATCCATGGAACGCGTCTTCCCAATACGTCCAACCAAGCGCAGTAAAAACATTGGCATATTCCGGGGCCAGGCCCGCTGCTCGCTTAAAAAGTTCCTTGGCCTTGGCGTTATCGGCCTTTGTATGTCGCGCCCGGTGATCGGACCCTCTGACGAAATAACTCCAAGCCTCAAAATTTGGCCAAATCTTGCCGGTCAGCCGGGTTTCCACCCTGCCCGATAATTTCACTTGAAGGGCGAGCACGATTTTCAGCGTGATTTCGTCTTGCAGGGCAAAAAGATCTTGAAGTTCGCGATCGTATCGGTCCGCCCAAAGGTGACGTCCGCTGGCGGCGTCGATCAACTGGGCCATGATCCTGACCCGTTCTCCGGTCCTTTGAACGCTACCTTCCAGGATATAACGCACCCCCAGGTCTTCGGCCACCTCCTGGGCCTTGACCGCCTTGCCCTTGTAGGTGAAAGTCGAGTTACGGGCGATCACGAATAGCTCCGGGATATAGGATAGGGCGGTGATGATGTTTTCGGTCATGCCATCAGCGATGTACTCCTGATCAGGATCACCACTCAAGTTGTCAAAGGGGAGCACTGCTATGGATGGTTTTTCGGGTAAGGGGTAGGCCATTTTATCCAAAGAGGCAGGCTCGATCGGTGTCGATCGGAAATAGATACTCCAGATTCCCACACCAACGATGGCCACAAGCAAAGCAAGCGCACCCACAAAAATTCTTTTGCGCTTCCATAAGGGGGCGTTCGGAGAATTTATCTTTCCCTTGGCTACTGTCACACGCGGCGCCATTAAGACCCGATAGACACCTACTGGCTTAGCGATATTTTTTACCGTTTGATCACCTAAGAACTCATATCCATAAGGCAGCTTACTTTCGATATGATCAAAGACAGTCTTGGAGATGCATATGCCTCCTGGCTCCGCCAAACTTTCCAAGCGTGCGGCAATGTTGACGCCATCTCCATATATTCGATCCTCTTCCTGAATGACATCACCAAGGTTAATACCGATGCGGAACTGCATTTTACGGTTTTCGGGTAGTTCGTCGTTGCGTGACTTGATCTCTTTTTGAATGGCTACAGCACACCGTACGGCATCGACCACACTGGCAAACTCAGCGAGTAAATTGTCACCCGGTGAATCCACCACTTTGCCGTTATGCTGCTGAATTAGAGTTGTAAGTGCCTGACGGTAGGTTGTCAAGGTGCGGACTGTGGCTTCCTCGTCTTCACCCATGAGGCGACTGTAGCCTTCGACATCGGCACTGAAGATGGCTGTTAGCTTGCGTTTAAAACCTTCTTGACTCATGGAAGGTTCCTTCTTATAAGGTCTTAAGGCGAATATGGAGAGCAATTAAGACATCGTTGGTTAACAGTGCGAGACCATTATACTAAGGATTCAAGGATTCGAGTCAAATTCACTTGAATCCTCGGATCCTTGAATCCTCGAACCCTTCTTTTAAATAATAATCTTATATTTCTTCATTTTGTGCTGAAAAAGACTCTTCGTAATACTGAGCATATCGGCGGCATGGGACTGAATATTATTACATTGGCTGAGGGCTCTCCTGATCAACTGTTCCTCGATCTGTTCAAGGGTTTGCTGCAGGGGAACGTTGGCGGGTATAAATTTATTGACATCGATCTCTTCCCGTTTTCTTGAAAAGTCGGCCGGTAGATCTTCCAACTCGATGATCCCTCCCGGGTTGAGTACAACCGCCCTCTCGATAACGTTTTCGAGTTCCCGAATATTGCCGGGCCAAATATGATTGTAGAGGGCCTTCCACGTCTCCGGACTCAACTCGACACTCTCTATTTCTCCATCTTGACGATATTTTTCAATGAAATGATCGACCAGCAATCGGATGTCCTCTATCCTTTCACTCAGGGACGGGACTTCCATGTGGATCACATTGAGCCGATAAAAGAGGTCTTCCCTGAAAAGGCCTTCGGCTACGAATTCCTTGATATCACGGTTGGAGGCGGATAATACACGCACATCCACTCTAATCGTTCTGGTTCCGCCCACCCTTTCGAACTCCATTTCCTGCAAGGTCCTCAGAAGTTTTACTTGGAGCGAGAGCGGCATGTCGCCCACCTCATCCAGAAAAATTGTCCCGCCGTCTGCAAGTTCGAAGCGGCCCTTTTTCATGGCTATCGCCCCTGTAAAGGCACCCTTTTCATGACCAAAAATTTCACTCTCAAGGAGGGTTTCCGTCAGGGCGCCACAGTTCAGGGTGATGAAGGGACGATCCTTCCTGGGGCTATCATAGTGGATGGCCTTGGCTATGAGCTCTTTTCCCGTGCCGGAAGGCCCGGTTATCAAGACTGAGGCCTTAGAGGGAGCGACTTTCCTGATCATGTCGTATATTTTGATCATAGGCTGGCTCTTGCCTATGATATTCCCGTAACTGAAACGATCTGAAAGGGCCTCACTGAGGAGTCGATTCTCTTTTATGAGCCGATAAGTATGGAGGGCCTTTTTTATGGTCAGCTTTAATTCCTCATTCTTGAATGGCTTGGTGATGTAGTCATAGGCCTGTTTTTTCATAGCTTCTACAGCCATCTCGATGGTCCCATAGGCAGTCATGATGATGACAGGAAGATCCGGTTTTAGTGCCTTGGATGCTTCCAACAGCTCAAGGCCGCTCATCTTGGGCATTTTCATGTCGGTGATCACCAAGTCCAGATCTGCTTCCCTGATCAAACGAAGCGCTGCCTTGGCATTATCCGCTGTCACCGTTTCGTAGCCCTCAGGGCCCAACAGGGCTTCAAGGACGACGAGATAATTTTTTTCATCATCTACAATGAGGATGGTTTCCATGAAGACATCCACTCCAATAAATTTTCAAATCATGGGCAAGGGGACACAACCCACAACAATCAACCTACACTGCCCCGAAGGGGCAATGAGATCTTTACGGTGGTCCCTTCCCCTTCTTTGCTTTCAATGGCAATAGTCCCCCGATGTCCTTCGACGATTTTCCGGACAATGGAAAGACCGAGTCCGCTTCCTTTTTCTTTTGTCGTGAAGAAAGGATTAAATATCTTTTTTGCATTTTCCCGGTTGATCCCGCGACCCGTATCTTGGATCTCTATCTGGTAATAATCCTTTTCCTCTTCCACCTTGATCGTGATAGATCCGCCATCAGGAGTCGCCTGAATGGCGTTGAGAAAGATGTTCAAAAGTGCCCTGTAAAGGAGTTCTTGGTCCGCGCGTAATAACAGGGGCTTGCCGTTTACGTGATCATTTACATGAATGTTCCTTTTTTCCAATTCCGGTTGGAGAAAAGTGAGGTTTCTATCCAGGATTTTTTCCAAATGACATTCCTGAAGAAAAGGCACCTGAGGGCGGGCAAAATCGAGAAATTCAGTTACGATACTGTTCAATCGGCCGGATTCTTCCTTGATAACGCCTGAGAGCCTTTTCTGATTTTCATTGGCATCCGGCATGCCTCCAAGCAATTCGGCAGTGCTTTGAATAATTCCGAGGGGATTCTTGACCTCATGTGAGACCCCCGCCACCATCGTTCCCAATGCGGCAAGGCGTTCTGCCTGGTTTAATTGATCTTCAAGCTTTAACCGTTCTTTTGCACGCTGTTCGATGATCCCTTCTGCTTTGTGAACGATGAGAAGGAGTGCTACAAAAATGAGTCCCATGATCAAGGTCGAAAGGCCAAAAATGAAAAACTGAAATTTCACGATGGATTCATATTGCTCGGTGAGGTCTTGGATGAGTTCAAATACCCCACCCACATCACCTTCTCTGGTACTGGCCGTTGGAATGGGCCCCCTGAAGGGGATATAGGTCCTGAGCTTTTTGGGTTCGCCGAGGAACTCAATACCCAGGCCCAGGAAATCATCTCTGGTGGAGATCAAACCCGAAGAGGCTTCTCCCCTGGCGGCCTTTTTGTATCCCAGGCTTTCCTTCACTTTTGTGCCGATCATTTCGGGATCGGTGCTGTAAGCAATGACATCTTCCCCCAGCTGATGAATATTGACGATATCGATGTTGAATCCGTGAATAGTATTCCGGACCACCCTGTCCATCAATTCACGCTGTTCCATCTGTCTCAAGCTGATGCTCTCGTTTCGCTGGTAAACAGGGACAACAAAATTGATCAGGACCTGATGGTTCAAATTTTCACCAACCAGCAGGGCATAATTCTCATAGCTCCTCAATAAAATCTCTTTGGCCCTTTGGGATATAAACATAGAAAAGGGGAAGCTGAAAATGATCATGACGATAAAGCTGGCCAAGGCGAAAAACTTAACCAATCGAAACTGCTTGCCCTCTGTTCGTATATTTGGGGGATGGGTTGTCATTTCATTTCTTGCATCTTGTGATGTCTAAAAAAAGATAGCAATAAAAGCACCATAGGTGGTTCATTATACCAATTATGAAGAAAAGGGCAAAGCCAAAGTTATGGTTTGACTTGAGGGTACTGCGGAGGTAAAAATGATTGCTTCTGTGAAAGGACATAACAAAGTGCATGGGCCAACAAGATTTTGAAAATATTCCCTACATGCTTTATGCAGACCGAAAGGGGAGGATATATGAACATCCCTATTTTCGGATGGCAGGGTTTTCCGGGTTGCAACCGATGTCTCTCAAGGAAGAAGACCTCATACCCATGCCACAGTTCAGCAAACTCTTTTTCATCCCGGATTGTCCACCCATCGGACTGGATCCTTCAACCGGGGATTACAAGGTTGTCCCTGAGGTCAGGGTAAACGGTTCCAGGACGAAATGCTCGGCGGTCGCGACCTTTCTCGAACCCGGATTGGTGCGGGGGCTTCTTCCGGCGGTCGACTACAGCACAAAATCATATGCTCTGCCCACCTGGGCCTACACCGCAGTCGGTTTTAAGGACGATAAATATTGGGCCGCGGGGTTTAGGATCGAATACAATCACAGGTGGGATCCGCGGTATTATGATGACAGGGAATTGGTCACAGCCATCGAGGCGTATCAGGAGAACCACTCCGGTGGCGCGCTCGTGGAACATCTTATTCAATGTGCAACCCAGAATCATTGCTTCGCGGCTAAAAATCTGTTTTTAAAAAGGTGGGAAGCGCCCCTTCCTGTTAGCCGGGGATGTAATGCCGGTTGCTTAGGATGCCTTTCCCTTCAGGCAGATCCCTCATGCGAATCATCTCACCAGAGGATCACCTTTACACCGACAAAAGAAGAAATCGTATCTCTTGCCGTGCGGCATCTGGAACAGGCACCAGAGGCCATTATGAGCTTTGGACAGGGATGCGAGGGGGAACCCCTTACTGAGTATAAACGCATTGCTGAGAGCATCAAGGAGATCAGAAAGAAAACCAATAAAGGGACCCTGAATCTAAATACCAACGGGAGTTGGCCAGAGAGAATTCGGGAGGTGGCCCGCAGCGGACTGGATTCGATCCGTATCAGCCTGAACAGTGCCCGGCCCGAGTTTTATCGTGCCTATTGCTGTCCGAAGGACTATGATTTCGAGGATGTTGTGTCTTCTATATCTCTATCGAGAGATTTAGAGCTTTATACCATGATCAATTATCTGGTATTTCCCGGCATTACGGATCAGGAAGAGGAAATAGCGGCCCTTTCAAAGCTTGTTCGAAGAACAGGGGTAAATTTCATTCATTTGAAGAATTTAAACATCGACCCGCAACTTTACATGGATCGCATGCCGAATACCACTTCCGAGGCGGTGGGTATGAAAAAAATGGTAAGAATGTTGAAGAAAGAATTCCCGGATCTAGAGTTGGGGTATTTTAATCAGGCCGTTCGTTAAGGGTTCACTCAAAAATAACTTAGCAGAATTCGAGGTCAGATTTGGGTCAGATTTGGTTATTCCGATTGAGCGAAACCACAGGAATAATCGTATTATTTCGAGGATTTTGCGATTGAGGAATGGCCAAAGATGGCCTGAAGATGGGATGCGAAAATGTGAAGTTCTTTTTGAGTGAGCCCTAAAGACCGATCGTCTTTCTAAAACGTAGGCAGCTATCATTCTTGTTGTTGTGATCCTCAAAGGAGATTTTTACGATGTTGCGATAGGCCTTTTCTCTAGCGCCTTCAAGGGTGGAGTCCCCTGCGATGACATGCAGAACCCTCCCTCCATAGGTCACCAATCCTTTTTCAGGGTTTTCATCGACACCGGCGAAATAGATGGCCACCCCCCTTTCAACATCGTCCAACCCTAGGATTCGATGGCCTTTTCCGTAACGTCCCGGATACCCCTTATTCCAACCACGGGAGGCCTTTGATCGGCCCTCCATGGCAATCACATCCACATAATGCTGATCGTTCCAGACCTGTTTGACCTCATCCAAGGTCCCGTCACAGACCGCCATACCGATTTCGAAAAGGTCCGTACTCAATTTGCGTGCGATGACCTCCCATTCCGGGTCTCCGTGTCTGACATTGATTTCAAACACATCAAGGTTTTCATAGGGGTCCAGGTTGAGTCCGAAATAGACAACCCCCTGATAGGCCCACCCCAACGCGTTGTAAATTTCATTTACGAAGGGATTGACGATTTCCTTAATGATTCTATTGACCAGCCATGGGGTCACCAATCTATGGGGGCAATAACAACCGGTTCCTCCTGTATTCAGATTGCCACCGAACTTCTCGATGGACTCTTTGTCATCAGGATCGAATGCCGGTTTATAATCACGGGCAAACATCCTCAGAGGCAAGACATGTTTTCCGTCCAAGTAAGCGAAAAATGAGATTTCGTCTCCATATTTTCTCTCTTCGATGACTACCCTGTTACCCGAATCACCAAATGCCTTTTGAACCATTATTTGATCAATCGCGGCTTCCGCGTCCGGGACATCTTCACAGACGATGGCCCCCTTTCCCGCAGCCAGGCCGTTTGCCTTGACAACGACCTGGTATCCGATGTTCCTCACGTAGGCCTTTGCCTGATCCGGATCATCAAAGACCCTGTACTCCGGTATAGGAACCCCTATTTTTTTCAACAGATCATCGGTAAATGCCCTGTCACTCTCCAACTTGACATAGTCTTTCTTCGGTCCGATGGTTCGCGTTCCTCGTTCGCTCAATATATCGATCAAGCCTTCCTCCAACGGATTTTCCGAACCCACATCCACCAGATCCACCTCATGCTCTTTACAGAAATCGGCCACCTGGTTGAAATTCTCTAACTTTACGACCTCGATGAGTCCCCTTTTCCCTTTCGGGGTATATGAAATCCCCGGATTTCCAGGAGTGATATAGACCTTATCCACATGCTGACTGTCCCCATAACTGTCAGCCAGGCAGTGATCTCTGCCGCCGGAACCGTAAACGAGTACTTTCATAGTGCACCATCCGCAAATTATATAAAAATAAGACTAACTGTCCTTTAAACCTTTAGATCTATGTTCTTTCAGTTGAGTCAGACAAGATTCCGAAAAGCCCGCAGGAAAAAATCCTCCTGATTCTGAATCAGATTTGGGAGAGTATAGGGGAGTCATTTTTCCGTGTCAAGAAGGAGGTAAAGCAAAAAAGACTGAAGGCAGTTAAAAGAAAGCTGTAGGGTGTAAGGTATACGGTATATGGTCTTAGCTTAAGGCATAATAAGGCAAAAAACCCGGTTCGGTATGAACCGTGAACCATATACCTAACACCTTAAACCTATGGCCTGCGTGAACAAGCCAGAATGCAACCCGTTTTGCTCTCTAATAAAGGACCAATTATTAAAAGGGGCCACTTACCATAGGGATGGTGGGAAAAAAGACGGTGGACCAATAAAAGACTCACAGTAATTAGAGACGCATTTTTTCCCTTCGGTCTTTTTACCCTGAGTACGTCGAAGGGCAGCCTCTAATCTTTGGCTTTGAGTTTTTTATTGTCAAGTGCCTATTTTTAGGCTTTAATAGGAAAAAGTAAATGGCCTTAAAGGGGTTGATTATTAAAGATTCTGTCGAGGCAAGGGCCGTTTTTCAATAACCGATGGGGGAGTCATGAAGGTTTTTGTGCCCCTGATTTCAATAGGGCTGGCCATTTTAATTTTGGGAACCGGGTGCTCGAAGGAGGAAGAAGCACCGCCTCCTGCAAAAAAGCAGAAGGTTGTACAGAAAATCATCAAACCGCCACCCGAGACGATAAAGAACCCGGTGACCGCTAAAAAGCCTGAACCTGTAGCGAAGAAGGTCCCGGAGGCCAAGATACCGGCTGGTAAAGAGGCGGGATCGAAGCCGCCCGAGTCGGATATCCCTGAAAAAGGGGCCACATCGGGCAAAGAGCCCGGCATTTATTTGGTCAAAAAAGGGGAGAGCCTCGCCAGTATTTCAGGCCAGGCGGCGGTATACGGAAATCCTTTATCCTGGCCGATCCTTTTCCGTTACAACATGAATAAGCTCTCAGGCGTGGAATTGAAAGAGGATCTTCCGGACAGGATGATCCCTGAAGGGGTGAGACTGAAGATAGTGACCCCTGAGGAAGTGAAGGACAATCTCAAAGAACGGGCCGACAAGTTTTGGGTTATCAATATTATATCCACCACAAACGGCAAGGAGGTTGTTCCCTCCGCGATCAAGCTTATCAAGGGTGGTTACTCGGTCTACATTACCAGCGCCATAGTGAAGGGGAAGTCCTATCAGAGGCTCCGTGTTGGGTTTTTCAAAAACCAGGCTGAAGCTGCCGCAGCAGGGAAAAAGGTTATGTCCTTGTTGAAAACCACCGAATTCTGGCCCACAACGCTAACAAAAAATGAGCATGAGGCAGTTGCCGGTTATTAAAACCATCATTCGCCGGTGTTGGTATATCCTGTCCTAAAAAGATTCGGGACCAACTAAAGAGACTATGAAAAATAAAAAAGTCATTGTCGGTGTGACCGGGGGAATTGCGGCCTATAAGGTTGCTGAACTGGTTCGACTCCTGGTGCGTGAGGGGGCTTCCACCAAAGTGGCCATGACGGCCCATGCAACAAAGTTTGTCACACCTTTAACCTTTGAGGCTTTGTCCGGGCAGAGGGTCGTGTCGGACATGTGGGAACCCGAAACCAAACCCATGGACCACATCACCTGGGGGCAGGATGCGAACCTGGTCGTCATTGCCCCAGCCACGGCTAATTTTCTCGCTCAAATGGCCCATGGGGTTGGCTCTGATTTTCTTTCCACCCTGATCCTTGCGGCGACCGCCAAGATATTGGTCTGTCCCTCTATGAACGTTCATATGTATTCGAATCCCGCGGTCCAGGACAACATAAAGATCCTTAGGGAGCGGGGTTATTTCGTCATGGACGCATGTGAGGGGGAACTTGCCTGCGGGACAGAAGGGGCCGGCCGGTTGCCCGAACCGGAAGACATCCTGGACCAGAGCAAGGTGTTGCTCTCTGAGGGGGATCTTTCCGGTATGAGAATCCTTGTTACAGCAGGCCCAACCATGGAAGACATCGACCCGGTGCGATACATTACAAACAGGTCCAGCGGGAAAATGGGCTATGCCCTGGCCGATGCAGCAAGACTTCGGGGGGCGAATGTGACCTTGATCAGCGGGCCCACCTCTCTAAGGCCTCCAAGGAATGTTCGCCTAAACAGGGTGAAGACAACAGATGAGATGAAACAGGCGGTATTTGCCTGTTACCAAGAAAACGATGTCATTATCAAGGCTGCAGCCGTTCTGGATTACAAACCGCGTAATAAAGTGGATCATAAAATAAAGAAGGAGGAGGGGAACCAATCCCTCGATCTGGTTCGGACACCGGATATCTTGGAAGAACTGGGCCGCGCTAAAGAAGACGCCAATTATTTGCTGGTGGGGTTTGCGGCTGAAACCGAAGATCTCCTCTCCAATGCAAGTCAAAAACTGGCGCGAAAGAACCTTGACATGATTGTGGCCAACGATGTGTCACGGGATGATGCGGGATTTGAAACGGACACAAATCTCGTCAGGATCATTTACCGTGATGGAGAAAGGGAAGATTTGCCCCTGATGACAAAACAGGAGGTGGCGGATCACCTCTTGGGTAGGATCAAAAGGCTATGGGAAAAGGCATCTTGACCGTAGAAGAAGAGGTCAAGGAGATCATGGGCCAGTTAAAGAACCATATGAGCCTAAACCGATCAATGGGTCTGGAGTCCCCTCGCTTATCCCCCCAAGCCCGTGCGTATCTGGATGGCGGTCCTTCCCAGCCGATTTCTCTTGAGGATTTGCGAGAAGATATCGGGGATTGCAGAAGATGCAAACTCTACCAAGACAGGACCACCCTGGTCTTTGGTGAGGGTTCCTCAAAGGCTCGTCTTGTCTTTGTGGGTGAGGGGCCCGGGAGAGAGGAAGACCAGGTAGGGAGACCTTTCGTCGGTGAAGCGGGAAGGCTATTGACCAAGATTATCGAAGCAATGGGGCTTTCAAGGGAATCGGTCTATATCTGCAACGTTGTAAAATGCCGGCCCCCGAAGAACAGGGATCCTGAAGGGGATGAAATAGAAAGCTGTCTTCCTTTTTTAAAGCGTCAACTCAATCTGATCCAGCCCGACGTGATTTGTGCTCTCGGGCGGGTCGCTGCTCAGGCCCTTTTGGGCAAGGAATTTCGGATCACCCGAGAGCGGGGAAAGTGGCAATCCTTTATGGATATCCCCATGATGCCTACCTTTCACCCTGCATACCTCTTGCGGAATCCGTCCGCTAAACGAGAGGTCTGGGAGGATATCCAGGAGATCATGCGGCACTTGGGAATGGAGGTCAAAAGAGATGGGTAAAAAAACAATTATATGGATCGGTCCTTTTGCCCTGGCTTTGATCCTTTTTCAATTTTTGTATTGGGCACCTTCGGGATTGTCGAGCGAGGGTGAGGTCATGATCATAGACCTAGTCGGTGCGATCAGCCCGGGATCTGCCGCTTTTTTGAAGAAAGGCATCGAGGAGGCCGAAGAACGTGACGTCCATCTTGTCATCATCAGGTTGGATACCCCTGGGGGGCTCGGTTCTTCGATGCGCACAATGGTTAAGAGCATCTTGAATTCCTCTGTTCCGGTGGTCGTGTATGTGGCGCCCAAGGGTGCCGGGGCGGCGTCTGCCGGGGTTATGATAACGGTGGCCGGCCATGTTGCCGCCATGGCACCGGGTACGAACATCGGGGCTGCAAGCCCGGTAAGCATTGGAGGAGGGGAAATTCAAGGCACCATGTCCACAAAGGTAATGAATGACATGGCATCCTATGGCAGGGGCATTGCCAAGGACAAAGGGAGAAACGCCGAATGGGTAGAGAAGGCGATCCGGGAGGCGGTATCCATCACCGCCCGAGAGGCCGTAAAGATGAAGGTGGTTGATTTGGTGGCAGAGGACCTAGAAGAGTTGTTGGAAGTTCTCGATGGGCGGGAGGTCGCGCTCAAGGATGGCAAAAAAATACTCAAAACGAAAGGCCTCACACAGAGTTTTTTCAAACCGGGATTCAGAGACGGGATTCTCAAAATGATCAGTGATCCCAACATCTCCTTTATCCTTTTAATAATCGGAGCCGCCGGGCTCTATTTTGAGTTTTCTAATCCGGGCGCTATTTTCCCGGGCGTTATCGGGGCCATATCCCTCATCATGGCCTTTTATTCCTTTCAGGCCCTTCCGGTCAATTACGCCGGTCTTATTCTCATTGCACTCGCCATCATATTCTTCATCGCTGAAGTCAAGGTAACGAGTTATGGGGTTTTGTCCATGGGTGGAGTCGTATCCCTCGCCCTGGGTTCCCTTATGCTCTTTGAAGATGTGAAGGTCTCGCTTAAATTGATGGCGCCGACCATTGTTTTGATTAGCGCCTTTTTTATTATTGTCTCAAGCCTCGCCTTCAGGGCGCATAAAACAAAGCCTAAAAGCGGGATGGAAGGCATGATCGGATCAGCGGGTCTGGTTAAGGAGACGATCGACCCGGAAGGGCTGATCTTCATACATGGGGAATACTGGCGGGCCGTATCCGGGGAGAAGATCGAGCCGGGTGAACGGGTTCAGGTGGAAAACGCCGAAGGATTGGTTTTAACAGTAAAAAGAGCAAACGACAAAGAATCCTGAACTGTCTTTTAATTTTGCATCAAGCACGAAAGGGGGTCAACATGTTTTATATCTTAGCGGCGGTCTTAATCATTTTCTTTCTCGCTTCGGCCATCAAGATTTTAAAGGAGTATGAGCGAGGCGTCATATTTAGATTGGGACGGGTGATCAATACCAAAGGACCGGGTATTATTATTATTATCCCGCTCATTGATAAATTGGTTAAGGTGAGCCTACGTCTGGTGACCATGGATGTTCCATCACAGGATGTCATCACACGGGACAACGTCTCCGTCAAAGTCAACGCGGTCGTATATTTTAGGGTCATGGATCCCAACAATGCGATCGTCGAGGTGGAGAATTTCCTTTTTGCCACGTCCCAGCTTGCACAGACCACCCTGAGGAGTGTGTGCGGGCAGGTGGAGCTGGATGAACTCCTCGCGGAGAGGGAAAAGATAAATACCCAGTTGCAGAGTATCCTGGACAAGAACACCGATCCCTGGGGAATAAAGGTCACGACCGTGGAGGTCAAACATATCGACCTGCCCCAGGAGATGCAGCGGGCCATGGCCAAACAGGCTGAAGCGGAGAGGGAGAGGCGCGCTAAAGTCATCAACGCAGAGGCTGAGTTTCAGGCCGCTACTCGCTTGGTAGAGGCCGCGGGCATTATTTCAAAACATCCAGAGGCCCCCCAACTCAGGTATTTGCAGACCCTGAAAGAGGTTTCTACGGAGAATAACTCCACGACCCTATTCCCCATACCCATAGACCTTTTCAGGGTTTTTATGAAGAAGGAAGATAAATAGGGGGCGGAGAGTGTGGATAAGGGTTCCAAGAACATCAATTCGTAAGGAAGGGGAATTTTTTTATGGCAGATGAGGAGAAAAAAGAAGAGTCAGGAAAAGAAGAGGACATAAAGAAAGAGACAAAAGCAGGCAAAGAGGAGAAAGAAAAGGCAAAGAAAGAGAAGCCTGTAAAAGCAGAGAAAAAGCCGAAAGAAACGGGCAAGAAAGAGCCGGAAGCAAAGGCGGAGAAAGAGAAGAAGGAAAAACCAGGGGAAAAAGCAGAAAAAGGTAAAAAAGAGAAGGTCGAGGAAAAGGCCGAGGCAAAAGCAGAGAAGGAAAAAAAGGTAAAGAAAGAAGCGGCCGCTGAGGTGGGAAAAGAAGAAAAATTAGAAGTAGAAGCAAACGCTAAGGCGGAAAAAGAGGAGAAGATAGAGGAAGAAGCTGCCGCTAAGGCGGAAAAAGAAGAAAAATTAGAAGCAGCGGCGCCCGCAAAGGCAGAAAAAGATGAGAAGGTAGAGGCAGACGCAGTTGCAGAGAAAGAAGAGAAGGTAGAAGTAGAAGCTGCCGCTAAGGCGGAAAAAGAAGAAAAATTAGAAGCAGCGGCGGCCGTAAAGGCAGAGAAGGAAGAGAAAGAAAAAGGTGACAAGGAGAAAGAAGCAACTGCAGAGTTAGGCAAAACAGAGAAGGTGAAGGGGGCAAAAAAAGAAGAAACAGAAAAGCCCCTGGATAAAAAGACGTCTAAGGGTACGGAGAAAAAGAAGGCACCCAAAGAAGGGGGGCGTACAAAGGAACTGAAAAAGAAAATCTTCCTGCTCCAGGAGAAGAAAAAGGCGGCGAGAGAAGCAAGGGACAAAAAACAAGTGGATATTTTTCGTCGCCGAATCAACCGCCTCAAAAAGAAGACCAGAAAAGTGGCTCAAGCCTAAGAACGGCTCAGCATTCAAGCAGGCTCACAGGCTGAAAAGAGTGGGCCTGCTTTTGTTTTTTTACTGTCATTCATTTGGGAGAACTTTTGGATAAGGATTCTTTCCCCTATAAGAAGAAACATGAAATTGGTTGGGACGCCGGTTGACATGTTGAAAAGGAAAGGGCCATGCATAGCCCCATGAGGACAGTCGCCATTATACCCGCCGCCGGCGTGGGGGCGCGTATGGAAACTGATAGGGCAAAGCAATTCCTGGATTTCCACGGGAAACCGCTTTTGACCGTTACTCTGGAAAAATTTCAGGATAGTCCTGCAATCCATGGAATTATTCTCGTTGTCCCGCAGGATCAGCTTGATTACTGTGCAAAAGAGATCATCGAGCCCTATCACCTCACCAAGGTGGAAAAGGTGATAAGGGGAGGGGCAAGACGACAGGATTCAGTCCGATTGGGAATCGAGGCCTCCAATGGGCACTACGAATTGATTTTAATCCATGATGGGGTTCGCCCTCTGGTTGATCCCGGGTTGATCGAAAAGGTTGTGGCCGCTGGAGAGAGAGAACGGGCTGTGATCACGGCTTTACCGGTCAAAGAGACGGTCAAGGAGGTGGATGGAAATGGCCGGGTCATAAAGACCTGGGATCGGGGCCAGCTCCGGTTGGTGCAGACACCGCAGATTTTTCGATACGAAGATATCCTCAAAGCCCACCAGCTTGCGCTCCGGGAGGGATGGGAAGCAGTGACCGATGATGCCCTGCTGGTGGAGAAAATGGGCATACCCGTTAGAGTGATCGATGGGTCGGAAACCAATATCAAAGTAACAACACCCCATGATATGGCTCTAGCGCGCCTGTTATGGAGAAGCGATCTCAAAAATACCAAATAGCCCGATCTCTATGCGTCCTGCTGTTCACCGTCCTTGACCTCGGACCATTTTTCTATTTTTGAGATGGCTTCTAACAACAAATAAACAGCCTGAAAAGCAAAGACTTTGGATAAGTGAACAGATGAAGTTAAGAATAGGCACAAGAGGCAGTCCGTTGGCCCTTGCTCAGAGCAATTGGGTCAAGGAGAAAATCGAAGCAAAGTACCCGGATATCCAGATCTCCCTTTTAAAGATAAAGACCAAAGGGGATAAGATTTTGGACTCCCCCCTGGCAGAGATCGGCGGGAAGGGTCTTTTTGTCAAGGAGATCGAGGAGTCCCTGCTAAAAGAGGAGGTGGATCTGGCTGTCCACAGCATGAAGGATCTCCCGGCAGACATGCCGGAGGGCCTTCAAATTACCATATACCCGGAGAGAGAAGATCCCCGTGACGCGCTTGTATCAATAGGCTATCAAACCCTATCGGCCTTGCCGGAGGGGTCGTCGGTAGGCACCGGCAGTCTTAGACGTTCGGCGCAGTTGCTTCATCTGAGACCTGACCTTCACGTGGTCCCACTGAGGGGGAATGTAGGGACCCGCCTCAGGAAACTGGAAACGGAAAATTTGCAGGCGGTCATCCTCGCCACGGCGGGACTCCGCCGCCTCGGGTTTTCAGACAGAATAAGCCAAGTCCTTTCCACTGAAGAGATTTTACCCGCTGTAGGTCAGGGCGCTCTTGGTTTGGAATTGAGACAGGATGATACAGCCACAAAAGAGGCGCTCCAATTCCTGAACCATGAAAGAACAGAGGTGACAGTCAGGGCTGAAAGGGCTTTTTTGAACAAACTGGAAGGGGGATGCCAAGTTCCCATTGCCGCTTACAGTCGCATTGAGGGAGAAAGCATAATATTGCAGGGTCTTGTAGCGGAATTGGATGGGAGCAGGGTCATCAAGGACGAAGTCAGTGGAAATAAAGGCAGCCCTGAAGATATCGGCACGACCCTCGCGGATAGGATTCTTGCAGCCGGTGGAGATAAGATTCTCGCGCAGATTTATGGTGCTGAATAAGCGCCCGAACTGTTCAGGCACCTCCCAAAAAAACAGCAGGACTTAAAGACATGACAGGAGAAAAAAAAGGCAAAGTCTACTTGGTAGGTGCAGGGCCTGGAGATCCGGGTTTGCTCACAATCAAGGCGAAGGCTTGTATTGAAAACGCGGACGTCGTTGTTTACGACTACCTGGCAAACCGGGTCTTCCTTGACTATGCGGGCAAGAAAGCGGAATTGATATATGTAGGTAAAAAAGGCGGCTCTCATACCATGAGCCAGCAAGACATCAACAGGCTGATCGTAGAAAAGGCCAACAAGGGCCTCAGCGTAGCCAGACTCAAGGGAGGGGATCCATTTATCTTTGGACGGGGTGGCGAAGAGGCCCAGGAATTGATAAAGGCGGGTGTCTCATTTGAGGTCATACCGGGAATTACTTCTGCTATAGCCGTGCCCGCTTATGCTGGGATTCCTTTGACCCATCGAGACCACACATCCACGGTTGCCTTTATCACCGGCCATGAAGATCCCACAAAGGAAAGATCAGACATTGCATGGGACAAGCTTGCAACGGGAGTAGGCACCCTGGTTTTTCTGATGGGTGTAGGAAACTTGCCCAAGATCTCTAAGCGTCTCATGGAATATGGCCGTTCTCCTGAGACGCCTATAGCCATCATCCACCGTGGGACCGTGTCAGCGCAGAAAACCCTTGTCGGATGCCTTGGGGATATTGCCCAAAGGATTGAGAAAGAACCTGTGAAAGCGCCTTCCATCATTGTGGTGGGTGACGTTGTTAACCTCCGGAAAGACCTCAATTGGTTTGAAAAAAGGCCCCTTCTTGGTAAAAAAATTGTCGTAACACGGGCCAGGGCGCAGGCGAGTGGCTTTTTGGCACAGTTGTCCGAATTGGGGGCTGAGTGCATAGAGTTCCCAACCATCGAGATCATTCCTCCCAGCACGTGGGAGGACATGGATCAAGGGATTCAATCCCTCGATAGTTATCAGTGGTTGTTGTTTACCAGCGTGAACGGAGTTGAATTCTTTTTTAAGAGATTAGAGGCCCTCGGAAAAGATGTTCGTGATCTGAAAGGGATTTTGATTGGGGCCATAGGGCCGAAAACGGCCCAGGCAATTCGGGACAAGGGCATAAGGCCGGATTTGGTCCCGGATGAGTACAGGGCGGAGGCAGTCGTAGAGGCCTTCAAGAAAAATGATCAAAAAGGTGTACGGGTCTTACTGCCCAGGGCGGCTGAGGCAAGAGAGGTGCTTCCTAAGGAACTGGAGAAGATGGGTGCCGTGGTCGATGTAGTGGAGGCCTACAGAACCGTGAAACCGGACGGGGAGAAGGATCGTTTGGTGGAGATGCTTGAGAAAAGGGAGATCCACATGGTCACCTTCACCAGCTCATCCACGGTCAGTAATTTTATAGAGATGTTTGATGCGCAAGGTGGGCAATTACAAGGGTGGATGGGCGAGGTGGCGGTCGCTTGTATCGGACCCATTACGGCCAAGACCGCCGAAGAAAAAGGGCTGTCGGTCAGCCTTGTCCCATCGGAGTATACTATCGAGGCCCTTACAGAGGAGATTGTGAAATACTATACTCCTCGTTAAAAAATTTGACTTGTCCCTTAGAGTCGCCTCTTCGCCCCAGACCGGGGTTGCTTTCTATTCAATTATTTATCAGTCCAGTAAAAAAAAGGGGGCCTGTTCGACATGGTCCCTTGGGCCGGCTGTTCGCGCCGCTCCGCGGCGTAAACAGCTTAGGAGGGATAGCTATGAGACCGTTGACTGGTATTAAAGTCATTGAGATGGCGGGTCTAGCCCCCGCGCCCTATTGCGGGATGATCCTTGCGGATTTCGGGGCGGATGTCGTGGTCGTAGATAGGCTGTCAAAAGGGAGCCAGGAAACTCCTTTTTTCATGTCCAAGGACCCGTTTGACCGTGGAAAGAGATCCATCCGAATTGACCTGAAAACTGAAGAGGGCATCGCCATGGTGAAGCGGCAGATTGTCTCTTCCGATGTCCTGCTGGAGCCTTATAGACCCGAAGTCATGGAAAAACTAGGGATCGGTCCGGACGATGCCCTGAAATTAAATCCCAAATTGATTTATGCACGCCTTACCGGCTGGGGACAAAGTGGGCCTTATGCCGGAATGGCAGGGCATGATATCAATTATCTCGCACTGTCAGGGGTCCTTTCCCTTTGTAGGCTTAAAGGGGAAAAGCCCCATCCACCCTGTAATCTTCTGGGAGACTTTGCCGGCGGCGGGATGCTGTGTGCACTCGGTATTACTTTAGCCCTGTTCGAGAGGACCCATTCGGGCAAGGGCCAGGTCGTGGATGCCGCCATGGTGGATGGCGCATCGAGCTTTTTGACCTATATTTATGGGCTGCTTGCCCACAATTTCATGACCCTGGATATCGGTTCAAATATCTTAGACGGCGCTGCACCCTATTACCAAACCTATGAAACAGCTGATCAAAAATATATGGCTGTCGGTGCCATCGAGGGACGGTTTTATGAGCAGTTTGTCCTGGGGCTTCGATTGGATCCAACGTCGCTTCCTGATCAGAACGAAGAGGAACAATGGCCTAAAATGCAGGCCCAATTTGCCGAAATATTCCGAAAAAAAACGAGGGATGAATGGTCCTCTACTTTTAAAGGAAAAGATGCTTGCGTTTCACCTGTACTCGATTTGGATGAGGTGGATCAGGATCCTCATTTCATTGAGAGAAGAAGCTTCATAAATCTCAAAGGCATTCTGCAACCTGCTGCGGCCCCGAGGCTCACCAGAACGCCCGGAAGGTCTGATACGCCGGGGAGTCCAAGGGGTTCAGAGACAAGAAAAGTCCTCGAAGATCTCGGTTATTCTTCCGAAGAGATCTCGACCCTGCTTGAAAAGGGTATCGTCGAAGCTTCATCGGAAAATGGGTGACATGAAGAAACTATATGGCTGTTTTCATAAACATGTACCGATTGGAAGGAGTGTGGGACAGTCTAAAATCCCCCCTGGCCCACCTTTTTGAAAAGGGGGGAAAGTTTACCCTCCAGCATCGCTCGTTTCGGCCATAGGTGGTTGATACTACCACAGGTCTTCATAAGTCCCCCCTTTGACAAAGGGGGACAGGGGGATTTATTAAAAAGGAAAATAGAAACATATTTCTGACAATTACTCTAAGTGGACGAACAAAGGGGAATTTAGAAGTGATAAGCCAAATAAAAAGGGCACCCTATCAGTGGATAGGTTGCCCTTAGTGATTTGTTTGTTGTGAACTAAACAGCATTCACATTTTTTGCTACAGGCCCTCGCTCGTTTTCCTCCACATCGAAACTTACTCGCTGGCCATCTGGGAGGGTCTTGAATCCCGGTGTGTTGATAGAAGAGTAGTGGACAAATACATCCCGACCGTCGTCCTGTTCGATGAAACCATAGCCCTTCTTCTCACTAAATCATTTTACAATTCCCTCCGCCAAGACACTGACCTCCTTTTTGAAAGTTGTTCAAAAAGTTCATTAGGAAAGGATGAAAACGGACTCTATTTAGTATTCAACCCTCTCCATTCACTTTGTCTCTTAGCACAGGTGAGCACTTGAAAGTAACAATTCTCTTTGAACCCAGCATCAAATCTTCACCGGTCGCAGGGTTTCTCCCTCTTCTCGCACTCTTGCTTTTAACACAAAATTTCCCAAACCTGCTAATGAGGACGTCTTCGCCAAGTTCCAGTTTCATTTTCATGGTTTCCAAAAGAGATTCAACCAGTTTGACGGATTTCGATTTGGGGAGTCCAAGTTTTTTGTGGATAGAGGTCATGAGATGGTCTTTGGTAAGGGCCATAGATTTTTACTCCTATTGGAAAAAGTTCTTGATTACTTGAGACGGTCCACAATGACGAGGATCTCTGGGAGAAATCCCTTTCGGGTTTTTATTCGTCTTCACCAGACTACCGCAGGGAGCATCATTTTGTCAACGAATCATAGCAGTTATAGAATTGATAGGCAAGTCTTAGGGATCATTTTATTTATAAAAAACATAGGGAATAATTCGGCTTTCAGGTGCGAATAAAGATGATCATATTTTAGGTAAAAAAAGTTAAAATATGTTTAATATTGTAAGTCGAAAATGAGGTCAATTTTCAACAGATATAGTTAAAAAAGGTACAAATCTTTTCTGCGAATAAAACTTGCCATATTGAATATTGGCCAATAGAGATTAAATTGAATCAAGGGGCTTCGCCCCAATTGGAATAGTGGAATACTGAAGTGTTGGAATAATGGGTCTAGGTTAATTGCGGGAATGGTTTATTGGGAAAATGATATTGAAAAAGCCTGAAATAGTTGAAATGTTTCCTGCCAAACTTTCTCAATAAAAGTATCTTTACATCATTCCATTATTCCACCATTCCATTATTCCATGAATAAGGCCATAACACAAAAACCAAATAAGTATATTTAATTTCAATAAATTATAGAAATTCCGAGAAGTGCAATTATGTAGCCCCAGTTTACAAAATGTTTTTCAGTGGATAGGGGGCCAAAAAAAGACAAAGGAGGCCATTATGTCTGAGATTATGACAACAAGGGAAATTGCAAAGTATTTAAAATTGCACGAAATTACTGTTTGTAAATATGCGGCAGAAGGCAAAATTCCATCTGTGAGGATCGGCCGGGTATGGCGATTTGACAAAGAAACGATCGATAAATGGATTAGTGGAGGAAACAGAAAATAACCTCAACTCTTCCTTGCTCTCAATTGGAACATGACAAACTCCAGCTAACCATCAATGCTTTAAAGTCTCCCACCATCTCCTGCTCTGGCGAAGAATCCATAGCTTAAGCTGTTCGTGAGGGCACCCAACCCTCCTTCACTTGATATTACCCTAATCGATCGTAAACAAAAGGGAGAAGACGCCTTGGATCTGGGGTGTCCTCGACTTTCGCTCAATTAGGGTGTTAAAGTCGGTTTTTGGGAGGAGTGCCTTGCCAGGAGGCCCGGAATCTCCTATAAATTGGTTGAGGAAAAAACAAACATGGACATTCAAAGAGCTCTTAAAATCCTTGAGATAGATCGGACGGCATCGATAGATGATGTTAACCAAGCCTATAAAGATATCGTCAGCGTCTGGCATCCGGATCGGTTCACCCATAATCCCAGACTCAAACGAAAAGCGGAGGAAAAAATTAAAGACGTTAACATTGCTTATGAAACCTTGAAATCATTCTATGCCCAAAAGCAGAGGCAGGATGAAGGAGAAAAAGGCTCTCCGTTTGACACGGATGCCGATGTTGGAGGGGCAACCGATACAACCACAGCGAATAAGGAGGGATTCAATAGAACGCGAACAACGGATGAAACGAGGGATAGAACTGAAGCTGCCTTCGAAATAGGCACACAAGTTGTCTTGACAGCCTGGTCCTTCCTCTCCTCAAAACTCCGCCGAGTGGTTGACAAGCAAGTCATCACTGGTGAAGAGGAACAGCAGAGGAAGGGAAAAAGATAGTGAAAGAGACCTACCGTTTGGGGAAAGGCAAAACTTCTTGGTAGCTCGTACCTTCACTTTGATAATGATTCCAATAAACTTGATATCCTGACCAGATCAAACCCGCCAACCAAAAGAGAAATAAGAACAACGTGGCGAACAGGAAAATTTTTTTGGGCCGATACCTATGGTATTTCGGCTTAACTTTTTTAGAAAAGGTTTGCATTACAGCATAGGGTTGGAGTTCTTCCGGCAGAGCAGATTCCAACCTACTACAGGACTCATCGAACATTTCTGTATATAGGTCAAATACGCTGCCTGCGCGGTATAGGAGTAGGGAGCAAATGGCCCCGACGAGACCTATAAAAGACATCGAAAAATAACCAAAAGATCTAAAGAGTAGCCCCATGCTGATCAGCAGGATGCCGGTTAAGCTCAATTGTACCAGGAAGGCCCCCCAAAACAATTGGGTGTATAGGATGGATTCATTTCTTAGGCAGGAGATTAAGGAAACCAAAGCGCCTAATTCAAATTTTTCACCTTGTGCGTGTTTATCACCCATGGCCCCCCCTTTCCAGACCTGCATCATCAGTGTTTTTTAAAATGGCTGTCAAATCGGTTTCCAAGAATGGTTTCCATTCCACTACCAAAGAAGGATAATGAATGAGCGCTTTTAAAGGGTATCCTACAGGCTAAATCAGAGTCAATTGGCTATGACATGAACGATGATACCAGGTCTTTAAATTCGAAATCAGAATATCGAAATCCGAAACAAATTCAAAGCAATAATGTTCCAATGTTAGAAATAAACACACCAAGTTGCATTCTCGAAACCGAATGTCGCACAATACAGTTTCGGTCATTTGGATTTTTGTCATTTGATATTGTTTCGAATTTCGGATTTCGATATTCGAATTTTTCTATTCTTTAGCGTGATGACCCCCACGCCCCCATGGGGTGTTGCTTCCAAGTCGGGTCTCTGGGCGTGGAATGTTTCTTTTCAGGGTTTGTCTGCGGATGGGGTTTCAGGTGTTTCTTTTCTTTGACTCTCAATTTCTTTGGCGATGAAATAGACATTCCTTGCGATTTCATCTAAATCTTCGCTCATATCAATCAGGATATTTCGAATCTTAAAAACAGAAAAGGGCAATAAAAACATCAATACGATCAGGGTCATTAAAAAAAGAATACCGACCAGGAGCAACCAAGTCGACCAGTCTATGCCGAACATCTTCTTTTACCTCCTTTGTGCGTGAAGAAGCCTCATACACCAAATCCCAACTCACCACCCGTCTCTGCGGCGGGTTGACCATTCTGTCTCGTATATAGCGCGAGAGGTCATTATCGTGAAATGAAGCAAGATTTTTCACCACAGGGGCCTTCGCCGGTCCTGTTTCTTCACTTGTCTCCACTTCTCGTCAAGATACGAGGCAGCTTCCAAAAAGACTGTCTCAATTTGGATTCCTCCTCCGGTTCAGGAGAAATACCGGCGTCTTCATGAGGGTCGTCTGGGGACTCCGACGAGACAATAGTGTCAATGGGCACATCTTTTATTTTGCCCAGACAATCCTTTATGGCTGCGCCTTTCGTGTCCCCTACACCAAAGTATTTTTTGTCTGCTTCCTCAAACAAGAGATTAGGGACCGCCACAAACTTATGCGCTGGCTCTCCAAGCAGTGCTTCATAAAGATCTATGAAGAGATTTCCTTCTTTCCGAAATATTTTGAATTTATGGATCCTGGCAAATATTTCTCCCTCGTTGATGATGGGCATAATGAATCCTTTTGTTTTGAGTTGATTTACTTTCCTTCGCCAGAATACCCCGCCTGTGAGCGCGGGGAGTCATTAATTTTGCAACCCTCCATTCGCAGGTCAGAGACGAAGGAGAAACGCTTATTCTTTCATAATTTATTTTCGGAAAAACCTCAATAAATATTCTCAAACATTCATAAAGTTACATCGGAAGGCGTGGATTAGGACGATTCCTATTGAAATGGGTTGTATAAAGCCCCCATTGTGTGTAATAAAAATTATAAAGGTTTAGTAAATAATCTAATTGTCGTATAAATAAAACGATATACTTGTAAGTTAAAAAGACTAAAATCATTAACTAACAGAGAAAAATTACCCTCATATGATAAACCTTTTATTTTGAGCCCATATTATCATAAGCGTAATAAGAAGATCTACCTGCTTGAGGCGGAATAGTATGGAACCCATATCAGCAGAGTTGGTTGAGAAGACGTGGAAAGAATTTGCCACGTTCCCTCTCGAAAAGGCACAAACAGAAGCGGCAAATATCAGTAAAACCCAGCCGAATCTCGTGGCGTTCATGATGGAGTTCACCCAGGAGTTGAGTCAGGAAGTTAAAGAATTGGCCATTTACATGTTTTATGTCTTGTATCGGATGTTTCAAAAAAATTCAAAAAAGAAAATTAAGGGAATCTCGGCCGAAGAGATCATCACTTCCTACGAAAAAAACGAGCATTTTATTAAAAGCCTGGAAGGGGTCCATGACAAATTTTTTGAAAGAATAGCCGGTGTTCAGCTTTCAGGACAACCCTATGTTATGAAATATGTTGTGGAAACCCTCATTGAAGCCCCGGAGGATGAAGAACCCGTGGCGCTGACTGAAGAAGATATGGGCTATTTGTTTCTTTTGCTCAAAACCGTCGTAGATTTGCTTGACCAGAGGATGAGGTTTGATTTGAAAGAAAAGTAAGGATGGGATCCGATCCGGATGTTTATCCAAGCTTGGAAAACCTGGCCCGGGGGGGGTAGGTCAGAGCTCAGAGATTTTGCTTTAAAAGTGAAAGGGTTCTAAATCCGAAGCACGAAATCCGAAACAATATCTAATGACCAAAATTCAAATGACATAAACCATTGCCATTACTGATATTCACTGTGACATACGTTTTGAATTTGGAGCCTTCGATATTATGATTTGTTTCGTATTTCGTGCTTCGAATTTCGGATTTTTTCCAATACGATGACAGCAACTCATGCCTTTGGTCTTAGATCAAAGCCGGATACTCTGGGCGGGGCTTTTACTTTAAATTATTCTTTATGGCCCATTCAGCCACATGTATCGGCGTTGTGAGAATAGTCGACCCCGCCTCCTCCAATGCCTTACACTTACCTCCAACGGTGCCGGCGGAGCCCCTAACAATGGCTCCCGCATGGCCCATGCGCTTTCCCTGGGGAGAATACTGCCCTGCAATGTAGGCGGCCACAGGTTTTTTTATACTGTCTGCAATATATTCAGCGGCTTTTTCTTCCTGCTCCCCGCCAACCTCTCCGACGATGACCACACCATCTGTCTCATCATCTTCCTCAAAGAGTCTGAGAATATCTAGTAAATTGGTAAGAACGACAGGATCAGCTCCCATGCCGACAACCGCGCTCTGCCCGACGTTCGCTTCCGACAGGATCCCGGCAAATTCGTACGAGAGGGTGCCGCTACGAGAGATAATACCTAAACGGCCGGGTGCAAAAAGCGAGGCGGGCATGATGCCCATCTTCCCTTTTCCCGGCACGAGGATACCCGGTGTGGTGGGACCCAGAGCCAGAACATCCCGTTCCAGCGCGTAGGTGCGCATTTTCATGACATCATGTACGGGGATATGCTCCGGAACGACAACAATGAACCGAACACCCGCATCCACGGTTTCATAAAATGCGTCCAAGACAAAAGGGGCCGGAACAAAAAAAACGGATGCGTTCGCCCCGGTCTCCTCCACGGCTTCCGCCACACTATCAAATACCGGTACCCCTTCCACAGTTGTCCCCCCTTTGCCAGGGGTGACCCCGCCAACGATAGGGGTGTTGTACTCCTGCATCCAATGGGTCTGGACCCTTCCGATTTTACCTGTAATACCCTGAACAAGGATACGTGTTGTTTCATCAAGAAAAATACTCATCGAAAATCCTCGCTATAATGATGTTCGAAGTGGTTTCAAAATCTTCAATCGAGTTCAAGATCACGGCGGGACAAGGCGTTCAACCGCAGGAATATATGTAATATTTTGAGGATTGGACGCCTTGTCCCAACAAAGAGATTGGGCCCGAGGGGAGGTTTTGAAACCACTTCTACTTCCCTTCTCCTACTAATTCAAACAACCGCTCAACCACAGCCTCGGTTGCTGCTTCAGTGACCACATGAACACCCCCGGAACGAAAGATTTCCCAAGTTTCTTCCTGCCGGTTACCAAGCGCCTTTGCAACGATCGGCAGTTCGATGTTATGTTCCTTAATATAGCGCACGACGCCTTTTGCCCCTTCATGAATCGGGTTGATGCCGCCATATACATTAATTATTAGGGCACGCAAATCAACTTTCATCATAATGAGTTCCATACACTTGTATAGCAGTTCTTCCGTAATGCCGCCGCCTGTTTCAAGGAAATTTGCCGGTCGCATTCTTTGGCCGATGATGTCCATGGTGGCCATACCAAGGCCCGCCCCGGAGGAAATCAGCCCTATGTCTCCGTCAAGATCCACATATGTGACACCGATTTCCTTACCTTTTCTCTCCAGTGGATTTTCAATCCGATCGAGAGGATCAGGAACAGAGAATCTGGCCCTCGAAAGGGCCGAATCGTCAATTTCCAGAACCGCGTCCACGGCTAGGAGGCCTTCATTAGGAAGGACCACAAGGGGGTTGATTTCCGCAATAAGGGCTTCATGCATGATAAATATCTTAAAAAGTTTGACAATAACGTCTGCGCAAGAAATGAGGAGGCGTTGAGACAATCCGAGACTTTTCAGAAGGGTTCTTGCTTGGTATGGGTGAAACCCGAATGCAGGGTCGACATGCACGGAGACGACTTTGTCGGGAGCGTGCCGCGCCGCTTCTTCTATCTGGACGCCACCCTCCGTGCTGGCGACAATGACAGGCTTTCCCGAAAATCCGTCCACAGTTATCCCGACATAGAGTTCCCTTGAAATTTCCGCCTTTTGACTGACTAAAATTTTTCTGACAGGTAAACCTTTGATCTCGTCTCCCAAGAGATTCCCCGTAAATTCTTCGAGCTCTTCAGGCGTCGAAGCCGTCTTTATCCCTCCAGCGAGCCCGCGTCCACCCACAAGAACCTGCGCCTTAAGGACAACCGGATAACCTATTTCTCCGGCCAGGAGCAATGCCCCATCAGTGGTTTCAACAATACCCCGTCGCGGAACAGGAATGCCCATATTTTCAAAAATATCTGCTGCTTCATGTTCATGCAGTCTCATAGTTTAATCAATTCCTTCTCTTAATGGCGTTCTTCTCCAAATTAGTTGGAGAAGAGGATTCAAGGATCCAAGGATTCAAGTGTCTGTTTTGCAACGATCTTATCAATGCTTTAAACATCCCTTATCCTTAATAGTAATAAAAGAGTATATCGATCTTATTCTATGCATTTTCCTGTCATCCTGTAAGTATCCAAACAGAATTTATAATATTTCTATAAATATTATAACGACCTGTAATTCTATGGTATTTCACTCGAATCCTTGACCCCTTGGATCCTTGAATCCTTCTAATCTGAGCAACCTTTTTGAAGATGAACCCCGCATTTTTCCTTCAACTAAATCGGAGATGATCCTTTAATAGTAACATCGTGACCCCACAGGGTTTGAAAAATTATCAAACCGTTCATTTCGAGGAGATCGTCACATGGCCAACCATGGGAGTTATCTACCTCTGAAATTAATCTCCGCAATGCGTTTAAAGGCAAATGACTGTCGCGGATAGGATTACTTTCAGGCGGGGATCTTCAAGCCTTCAATTGACAATATTCTACTTCCTGGTGGACGAATATAGGGAAATTGAGGCGGTATGTCAACAGCTATTTGTTCTCCCATCGGAAACGTGTCAGAATTCGGACGCCTATATTTATGTAATATTATCAAATTGATATGCTAACATTTACTGAAACCAAATTGTTATTTTAAAATATAACTTGACAAATTGGTCGAAAATATAATTAAAAATATAATCAAAAATAAGATTACCTATTTAATTTATTTGCTTCATCCAAAGCAGGGAGATGGCTAAATCCGGACATAAAAAAGGACCAAACGGGCAGATCGATCACAGTCAGCAGGCCTACAATGGCATTCGTCGCATGCTCTATCATAAAGAGCTGGTGCCCGGGCAAAAGATCGGTTATCGGGACCTTGCAGAGCGTCTGAACATGAGTTCGACCCCTATTATTCAGGCGCTTAAATGGTTGGAATTTCAAGGATTTGTGCGGCACGAGCCCAACCGGGGATATATCATGGAACCCTTCAGCCTGAAGGAGGTGGAGGAAATCTATGAACTCCGACAGCTCTTGGAGCCGTCACTGCTGCCGGAGGCAATCAAAAGTCTGGATGACATGGGCGTTCAGCATTTGAAAGCGGCCCTGGATGACCATTTATCCGCAGTTAGGGAATTTTACCTGCAGGAGAGGTTGTTTAAAAACAAGGAGTTTCACCTCGTGTTGGCCTCTCTTTCTAAACAGAATACCCAGGTTCGTATTTTGGGAAACGTATTTGATCTCCTGTTCCTTAAATATGGCGGCAATTATCTGTCTGCGGATTCACTGCAATCGGGTGACAAGGAACATCTGGAGATCTTTGACTGCGTTGTGAATCGGAATCTGGATGGAGCCAGGGACGTTCTAACGCAGCACATTGTGAACGTCAAGGAACAGGTCATTACGAGATTCAGGAGAATTCTGGAGGAAAGGGAAGACATTTAAAGGAATAAGGGGGTGGCTTGCTGTCCTGCTGAAAGAGACTTTCAGCAGGACAGCGGAACAAGCCCCGACCTTCGGTCGGGGCTTCTTCACACCTTGTGTTCGGGGATCTTTTGGAATCCCGTCAAAGCGGGTAGGAGAGAGATTCTCGAGCCTCGTCATTTTAAAGAGAAAGAAGCAGGGTAAATTATAAGGAGGAGAAAGAAATGGGTTTAAAAACGAGAGAAGAATACATCGAGTCTATTCGACAAATGAATCCAACAGCTTATATGTTTGGTGAAAAAATAACGAATGTCGTGGATAATCCACGGCTTAGAGCGGGCATCGAGGCGACGGCAGTGACGTATGAAATGGCTGAGATGGAGGAATACAAGAAATACATGGTGACCGAAAGCCCTTTGATCAACGAACCGGTCAACCGTTTCACCTTACCCCCATCATCCATTGAGGACCTTGTTGCCAGGGTCAAGATCAACAGGGCCCTTGCCAATCGCGTCGGGACCTGTCACCAACGATGCACCGGGTTGGATTGTCTCTCAGCCCTTGCCATCGTAACCTATGAGGTGGACCAGAAACATGGCACGAAATATCATGAAAATTTCAATAATTTTCTGAAATATATGCAGGAGAATGATCTCGCCGGAAATGCCGGGGTGACCGATGTCAAGGGGGATCGATCCCTAAACCCCCAGGATCAGGAAGATAAGGACATGTACCTGCGCATCGTAGAAAAACGGGACGACGGCATCGTAGTAAGGGGGGCCAAAGCCCATCAGACCGGTTCCCTTTCATCCCATGAAATCATCGTGATCCCAACCCGGGCCCTGAGGAAGGGAGATGAGGAATATGCCGTTGCATTCTCCGTACCAGCAGACTCGCCTGGATTGATTCATGTCGTGGGACGTTCAACTTTGGATATGCGGGAAATGGAGGGATGTGACGTCGGCAATGTGAAATATTCCAAATATTGTCCCACCCTGATTTTCGATGATGTCTTTGTCCCGTGGGATCGGGTCTTTCTCTGCGGGGAAGTCGAGTTCGCCGTAGATATGGTCGTGAAATTTTCTTCGTTTCACAGGCAGAGCCATGGAGGTTGCAAATCGGGTAAAATAGACTGCATGATCGGGACCGCCATGACTATGATGGACTACAATGGCACCTCCAAGGTCGGCCATCACAAACAAAAAATTATCGACATGATTCACAGGGCCGAAACACTCTATGGGTGCTGCCTGGCCTCTTCCTATGAGGGTAAAGAACAGCCCTCGGGAGCCTATTTCATCGATACGGTCTTGGCCAATGCCTCAAAGATGCATGAAGGCAAAGAAATGAGTGAGGCGACCCGTTTGATGGTGGATATATGCGGCGGGTACGTAGCTGACCTGCCGTCTGACAAGGATTTCGAAAATCCTGAAGTCGGGGATCTGATAAAGAAATACATGAAGGGCGCAAACGGCGTACCGGTAGAGAAGCGTATCAAAATGTTCAGACTGGCCGAAAAACTGGCTATGGAGAGTGCCGACACTATCTCGGACATCCATGGAGGGGGTTCGCCTGAAGCCCACCGCGTAACCATTTTGCGGGAAACCAATACCGAACAGAAGAAGAAGGCCGCACAGCGTTTGGCCGGAATCGAGGAATAGAACACTTCTATTTAAGTTAGAATCTGGAATCAACCCGTTTCCCTTAGCCTCTCCTGTGGGAGGGGCAAGGGAAATTTTTGTAGCGTAAAAGCTTGCGAAGTTCCGCCTCAAACCGACGAGCCGTTCGACAAGCTCACGGCCCTGAAGTTCTCGAAGGGTTGGCGGCGTAAATGTCCCATTTCTTGATGCCGAATGATGCTGGATCCTGGATTCTGGGTAAATCGAAAAAGAATTCTTCTTAGATCCAGTATCAAGTGACCAGCATCCAGTATCTGTTCGCACATAGCATCATGTTTGATACAAAAACTTGATATTCACCCGCCTTGGGCGGGTACATTTTAAGATCTTGGCTTATGGAGACGCCTAAAAGGAATGACCAAACCCTATGATGTCATAATTGTCGGTGCCGGGGTTGTCGGAAATGCGATCGCCCGAGAATTGTCGCGATATCAAATCAATGTCGCCGTTCTTGAAAAAGAACTGGATGTTGGTTTGGGGACGAGTTCTCGGAACAGCGGAGTTGTGCACTCCGGTATCCACTACAAGCCGGGCAGTATGCGCGCAAAAGTGAATGTCCAAGGCAATGACATGATGGGCGACTTGTGCAGAGATTTGAAGGTCAAAATCCAGTATATAGGCAAACTGACCGTCGCCCAGGATGACACCGACATCGAGACGCTTCATGCACTGAAAGAGCAGGGCGAGGCCAATGGTGTGCCGGGTCTTGAGATCCTCGATAAGGATCAAATGCAGAAGATCCAGGCTGGAGTCGGCGGAATCCAGGCCCTTTATTCACCTACGACCGGCATCATTTGTCCTTATGGCCTGACAGTGGCCCTGGCAGAGAATGCCGTGGCCAATGGTGTTGATTTTCACTTGGGTGAAGAAGTAAAGGCCATCACGAAAACCAACAACCACTTTGAAGTGGAAACATCTCCAGGCAGACTCTTCAAAGCTCAAGTGCTCATCAACTCTGCAGGACTCTTTGCAGACAACATATGTAGAATGGCGGGAATAAACGAATACAGGATCTATCCCTGCCGCGGTGAATATCTCATTTTGGATAAAAGATTGGAGGGCAGCCTCTCCACACTGGTCTATCCCGCCCCACGAAAGGGAGGTGCGGGCCTCGGCATTCACCTGACCAATACGGTTGACGGAAATATATTGATTGGGCCCAGCAATGAATATATTGATGAGTCTGATGATTACGCCTGCACGGCTGATGTCATCAAACTTCTGAAAAAGGAGGGCCATGAGCTCTTACCAGGGCTTTCCACGTCGGATTTTATTCGCAACTTTTCCGGCCTGAGGTCAAAGCAGACCTCTCCTGAAGAAAAAGGGTTTAAGGATTTCGTCATCGAGAGCAGGCGAGACCTGCCCGGCTTCATCAACCTGGTCGGTATTGAAAGCCCGGGTCTGACCTCTTCACCAGCAATCGCCCTCATGGTAAAGGATATGGTGGGTGAGACACTGTCTCTAAAAGAAAAAGGGTCTTTTGTGGCCGAACGCAAGGGCCTCACAGGTTTCTTCCATGAACTGCCCCCTGAGGAAAAGGCGGATCTGATAGCAGAGGATCCCGATTACGGGGAGATCATATGTCGCTGCGAGCAGATTACCAAAAAAGAAATTCTGGATGCCATTCAAAACCCTTTGGGGAGCAAAACCATAAACGGGATCAAGTACAGGGCCCGCGCTATGATGGGACGGTGCCAGGGTGGATTTTGTTTGCCGAGAATAGTACAGATACTGGAAAAGGAGTTTGGTTACAGGCCGGATGATTTTCTCCTGAGCAATCCCGGTTCCAACCTGTTTACGGGTCATGTTCGATAATAATAGGAGCAGGGGCGAAGAAGAAGCGGGATGGTCCAAGCTATGCGATGCGGGAAAGAGGGTTTGTTTTCCTCTCACCCGCTCTCGTTGGTCGCTTGAGTACACAGGGAACTCAGAGAGAATTATTTTTTTGGTCTGATTCGTTAAGAGGACGAATCAGACCAATCATCAGTCCCTTACGGGACCTATGGTTTAACCCAGATCCAAATGAAAGGTTAGAATGATATTGAGTCCCGCGAAAGCGGGATGACTCATTGATCTGAATTCCCATCTCAGGAATTCAGATCAAATAGACTCCGTGACCTCTGTGAGCTCTGCGAGAGGTAAAAAGAACATTTTAGAGGTGGCGCTCTAAAAGGAATCAGGTATTAATTGAGTAGATTGGATATGAAGGCAATATATAAATGAAAAGTATCAAACGAGATTTAGTGATCATCGGTGGTGGGCCAGCGGGGCTTGCCGCTGCCGTCGCCGCAAAGGAATTCGGTTGCCCGGATGTCTTGTTAATTGAACGGGACCGAATTCTGGGCGGTATCCTAAATCAGTGCATCCATGACGGTTTCGGCCTCCACCGTTTCGAAGAATCGCTCACCGGTCCGGAGTACGCCCAGCGTTATATCGATGAGTTCAATCGGCTCGGCGTCGATGCCATGATGGGGACAATCGTCCTCTCCTTGGACAGGGAACGGAATCTCCTTGTCAGTTCCAGAAAGGGTTTCACTAAAATAGAGGCGGGAGCCATCGTCCTGTCCATGGGATGCAGGGAAAGAACAGCCGGGGCCATTCAGATTCCTGGGACAAGGCCGTCAGGGATCTATACGGCCGGCGCCGCACAAAATTTTATTAACTTACAGAATATCATGGTAGGGAAGCAAGTCGTCATTCTCGGCTCAGGGGATATCGGCATGATCATGGCAAGGAGGATGACGCTCGAGGGGGCGAAGGTCGAATCGGTGTTTGAGATCCTCCCTTACGCCGGGGGTTTGGCGAGAAATATCCAGCAGTGCCTCAATGACTACGATATCCCGCTCCATCTGAGTACCAGTGTCATCGAACTCCACGGAAAAAGCCGGTTGTCAGGGGTCACCGTCGCCAATATGGATGAAAACTTTCTCCCCCTTCCCGGTTCAGAACGCCATATTCCTTGCGACACCTTGTTGTTGTCGGTCGGTTTGATCCCTGAAAACGAATTGTCTCACAGAGCTCACGTCACCATGGCACCGGCAACCGGTGGCGCCGGGGTGGATGATATTTTCATGACGAGCGTTCCCGGGATTTTTTCCTGTGGAAATGTCCTTCATGTGCACGACCTTGTGGACCATGTTTCCGAAGAGGCAGCCCTGGCGGGTCAGTTCGCAGCACAATTCCTGGAAGGCGGCATCCCTTCTCCTGATTCCCATATAAACATTGTTCCGAAGCAGGGAGTCAGGTATACTCTTCCACAACATGTAAGCGGGCTGAGAGATTTTACCCTCTCACTCAGGGTTACCGAACCTTTAAAGGATCGTGCCGTCTGGGTTCGTGATGGGGATCGTAAAGTCGCCCGGAAAAAGATGGTTCGTTTACACCCCGCAGAGATGATCCGGGTAAAAATAAAGGGTGAAAAATTGCAGAATACCAGGACGCTGGAGGTCTCGGTGGAATGAAAAGAAAAGAACTGATTTGTATCGTCTGTCCGAACGGTTGTCAGATACAGGCTGAGATTGAAGAAGGCGAAAAAATCCAGGTCAATGAGATTACGGGGCATCTTTGTGACAAAGGGCCCGAATGGGTCGAGCAGGAACTGGTCAATCCCATGAGGACCATTGCCAGCAGTATTATGGTGGAGGGCGGCGACTTTCCCCTCGTCAGTGTCCGCACGGATTCGCCGATACCCTTCAAGAGCATCCCTGAAATCATGAAGGCGATAAAATCTTCCAAGGCGAAAGCTCCGGTGCAAATCGGCGACATCATGGTGAAGAACCCGGCCGGTACCTTTTGCAACATCATTGCCACAAGAACTGTCCAAACTCAGGTCCTTCCTTAGAATATCTCTCCTTCAGGTCCCTGGGTTTGTCGGGAGATAAGGGGCCATTGTCGTAACCGAAATTATAGAAATTGTCAGAAATATGTTCCGATTGGTTTTTTTATTAAATCCCCCTGTCCCCCTTTGTCAAAGGGGGAACTTATGAAGGCCTGAAGGTGTATCAGCACACCTATTGCCGCAATGAGCAATGCCGGAGTGTAAGCATTCCCCCCTTTTCAAAAAGGGGGGCTAGGGGGGATTTTATGCTGTCGGACACTCCTTCCAATCGGAGCATAAATATGACATCAACTATATAACCAATTCCAGAGTACATGAAAATGCGGTACGCTATTGTCACCAACCCTGTCGCCGGTAAAATGAGTGTTGCTCAGAAACGCGCCCTATTGTCGGGGCCTGCGGAAATCCTAGAGGCGGAAATATGTGGGCTTGATACCACCACAGTGGATGATTTCTGCCAGTGCACTAGGGAACTTCAAGACCGGTGTGATGTCCTTGTAGTCGCTGGTGGCGACGGTACCTTCTCCGATGTCCTCAATGCCATCGATACCTCCAGGATCCCGATCGCCTTCCTGCCCTTGGGGACGGGTAACGCCATGCAACATGCCCTGAACTATAAGGGGACCCCCAAGGATATTGCAAGACGCATCAGGGAGGGTGAGATCCGTGAGTACGATCTGATAAATTGTGATGATAGAAAGAAGGCATTCATGGTGTCCTTAGGGATCGATGGCCTGGTCATCAAGCTCCGCAGCCAATATCGGGCCAAGGGCGCTTCCGGGTTCAAGACATATTTCAGGGCCGTCCTAAATGCCTATTTCAAAGAATACAAGCGGACAACCGCAAAAATGATCTTGGATGACGTGACGATTGAAATGAAGGGCTTGTTGAGTCTCATGGTTGTGAAACAACCATACTATGGTTTTGGAATGAAGGTGGTGCCGAAGGCAAGGTTTGACGACGGCCAACTGCACGTCCTTTGTGTGAATGAGGGCCTCTTAAAAGCGGCCCTTGGAGGCATGACCGCCCTGGCATTCGAGAACCGGATCGGCCAATACCTGACCGGACGGCGACTGACGGTCAGCCTGGAACGGCCCCTGGCGCTCCAGATCGATGGGAATGAAGGTTGGGAGTCGGACGAGTTTCAATTCACTGTTTTCCCTAAGGGGCTGAAAATAAAATGCTGAGTCACTCCAGCGCGTTTTAATGGCGGGCACGAAGTTTAGGTCGTCGGTTCTATATAGGTCTTAACTTAAAACTAACTATATAGTCTCGTGATTGCAGCGACCTTTCTCCTTAATAAGTGGATATGAATTAGGTAAATATTTTTATTCACCACAGAGGCACGGAGGACACAGAGTTGACATTTTTTTTCGTTTGCCGGGATATCAGCCCGCCTTGGCAAACCAATCAAGCTTGGCGGGCCGATGCCGGCAAACGAAAAGCATCACCCCTATCGGGCTTTGAGTGAATCATTTTTATACCTCGGTGTAATATGTCCCATCAATTCCGGCCCCGCAGGGCAGTGATCTTTTTGCCCATCGTTTTTTCTCGATGGGCAAAAAAGAAGAAACATTCTATTAACGATTCGTTACCATAAATATGAATTGGAGTACTAAGACCTTATAGCAGGTTTAATTGGAACATAGGTTACAGATCTTATGAAAATGGACGACATCATTGAAGATCTATTGAAGGAACTTCAACCCTTGCGGTTCGGTCCTCCAGTGACACACGTCTACAATCCCTTGCAATACGCCCAGAAATCTTACAAAGCGTATTTAAAGCTCTATGGAAGGCGTCCAAAGGAGGTTGTCCTTCTCGGGATGAATCCCGGCCCTTGGGGGATGGCGCAGACCGGCATTCCTTTCGGGGAGGTATCCGCGGTGAAAAGATGGCTTCGCATCGAAGCCCCCGTAGGTTCGCCTCGATCAATACACCCAAAACGCCCGGTCCTTGGTTTTGAATGCCCTCGGCGTGAAGTGAGCGGCAGGCGGTTTTGGGGGTGGGCAAGGGATGTGTTCGGAACCCCGGAGCGTTTTTTTAAACGTTTCTTTGTGTCCAATTACTGCCCATTGCTTTTCATTGAATCAAGCGGTCGGAACAGGACCCCCAACCAGCTTACCAGGGCGGAGCAGAAGCCCCTTTTTGAAGCCTGCGATCGGGCTCTCCGGCGGACCATTGAATGGCTAAAGCCCCGTTATGTCGTGGGAGTGGGGAACTTTGCAAAAGAAAGGGCCCTCGAGGTCTTAGACGATCTAGATGTGATCATCGGCAGTGTCACCCACCCGAGCCCCGCCAATCCCAAGGCCAACAAAGGTTGGGACCCCCTCGCCACCCAAGCCCTAAAAGACCTGGGCATTCATCTCTGAAAAGTAGATCGGAATTTGGGAAACCATGTGGTGATTAGTTTGATCTAAACCCACCGCTTCTAGCGGTGGACCCGGAAAGGTTCTACCGTTCCGGCGAGAAAAAAATACTCGTGAACGGCAGATTAAAGCATTTTTTTGAACGTCCAACATCGAACATCGAACATTGAACATCGAATGATGAACTCGCTTCGCTCGGCCATTTTATAAAAAATTTTAGCATGCCTTATTCAAAATTCGACGTTGGACGTTGGATC
>JAQYVK010000045.1 GCA_030145585.1 Desulfatiglandales bacterium
TGAGTGGATTTTCCGGTTGTGGCTAAGGCCACGTCCCGAAGTGAGTGGATTTTCCGGTTGTGGCTAAGGCCACGTCCCGAAGTGAGTGGATTTTCCGGTTGTGGCTAAGGCCACGTCCCGAATAGAAAGTTTTGCGGGGCATGATCCCTAAAATATAGCAGCCTTCTTCACAAATTAAAAATCAATTTTGAACATCATAAAGGCCTCGGTTTCATCCCCGACATCTCCCTTGATACTAAGATATTCTCCTAAGTTCACTGCCGCACCAACCCCTTTGTTACTAAGACTTGCATCGAGGTCCCATCCGATTCGGTCCGGCACAAACAATTTGTAAAAGAAAGATGAGGTCTTCCCCATTTTCTTTGGCGCACTTCTGCCCTCCGCAGGGCTTGCTCCTTCGTCTTCTTTATTTAAATTGAAATCACCTTTCAGCATAAACTTCTTGATATAGTTTTCAAATTTTGACCCTGTACTTTCGAATGTGTCCCTCACTCCGTGAAGGATCTCAAATTCATCCATTGCTGCTTTGAGGGCATCAAGGGTATCCGCCTTCTCCGCTGTTGTCATCCCGCGGAACTTGAAATCATAATCCTCTAATGCGGATTTTGAATACAAGGTTCCCAGACTGGAAGGCCGCCTTTCTTCGACGGATATCCCAAAGAAGACACCTTTACTTGTATCTGTAGGGTATAAAGATAGTCCCGATGACCCTTGACTGGGCTGGTCATTGAAGTGAATGAGTGTGATTTCTTCTGCGGAAACAGTGCCGAATAAGCCAAAAATACTCACGGCAGTTATAATACCGATTTTCTGTTTCAAACAGGAGGTTTTCTGTTTTAAACAGTACGCGAAATGGAGCATCTTACACCTCCTTTTAAAACGCAAATCATATCATTGTTATTAAATCAAAAGCGGTCCCTCCTTCGGGGGGGTTTTTCACCAAATAATACTGAGATTTTAAAATCCCAATCTTGGGTCCCAAATGCAAGACCGCATTTGATATGGGTTCTATCCTTATCTTAAAAGTAAGTTCCTCTCGAAATATGTCAATGAAAGAAAATACTTATTCCCCCAGTGCCAGCCACAGTTGCCCGGGAAGCTCTAAATTACCCCAAGGGAAACAAGGATGGGAGGGTCCCATTGAAAAAAATTAAAGAAATGGGATCTTGATCAAAAGAATTTTTAGGGCCTGCCTTATAAAGAAAAAATTTTCCAGTATCAATAGGCAGATTGGTGAGGGTTATCGCAGCCGAATTAGGAAAGAGGAATTGGAGCCACCGTGCGGAGTCGAACCGCAGACATCCTCATTACGAGTGAGGTGCTCTACCAACTGAGCTACGGTGGCTTCGCAATAATTCCGATTACTTACAGAAGCCAATTTTGTGAATTATGTAATGTGACTTTTTTGTGACATATCAATTTTGACCAAGTCGGTCAAGCCATTTGAAAGATTGGCCGCTTTTTTCTTTTATTTCTTAATCGTTTAACAAAGCTATTTCCCTCTCCTCCTCCCTGAGGAAGCAAGTTCTTATAACTAATTACGTTTCGAAATTCCAATATCTCAATGAATTTAAAGTGATTTGAATGGCATTATGCTTTCTGCCACCCTCTTGGAATAATGGAATGTTGGAATAGTGGAATAATGACCCGCCCTGGCGCGATTTACGGGGAGCATTCTATTGTGACTACAATACTTCAGAAATGCAAACATAGCAATAGAAGCACCTTAAAATGGGTCTGGGCCAGGGGTAAAAACGGATAACTTCTGTGTTTGGATCAAGGGGTTTGAGTTCAATTTTGACGATTTCTCAATGAATGTTTTTTAAGGATCTCATTTTTTTCGATAATGCTTGAATTCAACTCATAAGTGCAACTCATAAGTGGTTGAGAAATGAGTTAACTGCGGTATTATAAGCGTTTCTTTAACCACGACGAGAAAGGAGCGCTTATGAGTCAATACACGCAGTTAACTCAAGAACAAAGATACCAGATTTATGCATTTTTGAAAGCAGGTTTTTTACAAAAGGATATTGCCTGCGAAATTGGGGTTCATAAGTCCACGATCAGCCGGGAAATTAGACGGAACAGAGGCCAAAAAGGCTATCGTCCGAAACAGGCTTGTTCGATGGCTGTTCAACGCCGCCGAGAAGCCAATAAGTCTATCAAAATGACCCCTGAGATTATCGTTTTGATAGACAAGTTTCTGCGTCGAGATTTTAGCCCGGAGCAGGTCAGTGGTTTCTTGGCCAGGAAACACAGTATCTATATAAGCCATGAGCGCATTTATCAGCATGTGCTTGACGATAAGGCCAGAGGTGGTTGTTTATATCGCCATTTAAGACACGCTAATAAGATACGCAGAAAACGTTACGGGTCATATGACCGTCGTGGCCGAATAAAGGCTCGTGTCAGCATCAATGAGCGACCGGCCATAGTGGATACCAAAAAACGAATCGGTGATTGGGAGATCGATACCATAATAGGGAAAAAGCACAAGGGGGCATTACTGACCCTGGTTGAGAGAAAAAGCAAGTTCACCCTTATCAGAAAGGTATCCAATAAACAGGCTGATCTGGTGGCTGAAGCCACTATCGATCTTTTAAATCCTTATAGGGTAAAGGTGTTTACGATCACTGTTGATAACGGCCGTGAATTTGCTCATCATAAGCATATCAAAGAGCAGTTAAAAACCGACGTTTACTTCGCCCATCCTTATCATGCATGGGAGCGGGGACTGTGTGAAAATACAAATGGCCTTATTAGACAATATTTCCCTAAAGGGTCAAGTTTCAAGACGATTAAACAAGAACATGTCCAGAAGGCAATGGATCGCCTCAATAACAGGCCAAGAAAAACTCTTGGATTCAAGACCCCTAATGAGGTATTCTTCCAGGTCTTCACTAAGCAGGCCGCATGACTTTAACTGTTGCACTTATGAGTTGAATCCAAGATGTGAAACAAAAACCCAATATTCCATTATTCCGCTATTCCATAATTCCAATGGTGAGCGAAGCGAACTAAATTCATTTCCCCTCTTGAAATGACACCATTTAACCTTAAGCTAAGAATATCAATATGGACATTATATCTCCCTCAATGCTGAAAAATATTGTCCATATACGACCCATGGATCGTTAAATCAGACAGTTGACATTGATTCGCTTAATTATTACTTTGCCAATCCGTTAACGCCCGATAGACCTTTTGTCAACTTTGATTTGATTCCTTTTTGAGCAAGCGAATTTTATCGATCAAGATCAATTGTCGGGAATCTGGAGGTAAAACAATGAAAATTCAAGAGCGTAAATTTAACAATATATGTATTCTGGGCTTGGCGGTGACCCTAGCTGGGATTTTGATCATCAACCCGTTGGCTATAGCAAAGACGAATCCAAAAAATAATGTGCAATCAACCGTAGTTCCGGGCCAGATCGCACCTCGGCTTCAAAACCTGGGCTTCCACAAGTTCCCAGTCACGACCAGTTCGGAACGAGCACAGCTCTTCTTCAACCAAGGGCTTATGCTGACCTATGGATTTAACCACGCCGAAGCCGGTCGATCTTTTCGAGAGGCGGCACGTCTCGATCCCAGCTGCGCCATGGCCTATTGGGGGATGGCGTTGGTATTGGGACCCAACATCAACATGGCCATGGCACCGGAAAAAGAACCACAAGCTTATGACATGATCCAAAAAGCCCTCGCGCTGAAAAATAACGCCTCCGAAAGAGAGCGGGTCTATATTAACGCTCTTGCGAAGCGCTACTCCGGTGAAGCCAAACCAAACCGAACCGTTCTGGACCGGGCATATAGAGAGGCGATGCGTGAACTGCACAACCGCTACCCCGACGATCTCGACGCGGCCACGCTGTACGCCGAGGCGGTCATGGATCTCATGCCCTGGAGTTACTGGATGCGTGATTTGCAACCCTATCCGAAAACAGTGGAGGTTATGCGCGTGTTGGAAGCAGTTTTGGCGAGCAATCCGAATCACCCCGGGGCTATTCATCTCTACATCCACACCGTTGAGTATGCCCGACCGGATCTTGCTGAGGCCGGGGCTGAAAGGCTTTGGAAATTATCGCCCGGGGCCGGCCATCTGGTTCATATGCCATCCCATATCTTCCGTCGAATCGGCCGGTATGCGGACGCATCCAGGAGCAACGAGGATGCCATAGCTGCTGACGAGGATTACATCACGCAGTGTCGAGCACAGGGCGTTTATCCCCTGGCCTATTATCCGCACAATATTCACTTCTTATGGGATTCGGCCACTATGGAGGGACGCCGCCAGGTGGCAATCGAGGCCGCACGCAAGGCATCATCGAGCATCCCGGCCGGCGCCTGGCGCGGGGTGCCTCTTTTGCATCAGTTTCTTGTAGCGCCGCTCTTTGCGTATACCCGGTTCGGTGAATGGGACTCGATTCTCAGTGAACCCCGGCCGCCGGATGACAGTCTCTTCTGGACAGGAATATGGCACTACGCGCGTGGACTGGCCTTTACGGCCACAGGGAAAATGGGTGACGCCACCGAAGAGTTGGAAAGCCTTCTAAGCATCGGTGCTGGGAAGTCCCTGGAAGGTTACCGTGTGACGTTTTCCAGGAATGGGGCGAAGGCGATTTTGGATATCGCCGTTGAAGTCCTCGCAGGTGAACTGGCCGCAAAGCAGGGAGATTACGACAACGCCATAGCTAGGCTTCATCGCGGAATCCTGCTGGAAGACAACCTGATCTACAATGAACCCCCCGACTGGCACGTTCCTGTACGGCAATCGCTTGGAGCAGTGCTGTTGGATGCTGGAAGGTTCGCCGAGGCTGAAGCCATCTATTGGCAAGACCTGAGTCTGAATCGAGAGAATGGATGGTCTTTGTTCGGCCTGATGGAGAGTCTTCGCACACAAGGCAAGGTAGAACAGGCCGCGATGGTCAAAAAGAGGCTAAAAAAAGCCTGGAATCGATCGGATGTGAAATTAGCCGGCTCACGTTTCATGGGTGAAGCTTACGCAAACGTGACGATATCGGGGTCGGTGGGGTCCGGTTATTAACGAGAGAAGTCGCGACATTTATGATAATTATTGTTCTGAAAAAGCCAGAATACCTCGTGCACAGCGTGGGGCCTTCTGGCTTTTTCACCTGAATTGATCACCCCAAGGATTGACCAATCAAACGATAACTTTCTCTCCGTATTTCGACCAAACACAAAGCCTCTGAATCTTTGTAATTGACTATTATCCTTAAACTTTTTATAATATAACATTGTTCTGCCATATTTAATTTAGAACATTGCCAAGACCGGTCTGGGCTTCCCCCTGTTTGATGCAGACAGTTGCAACTAAGAAGAGCGTACACACATATCCGCTTTTCCTGAGAGTGTTATGAATCGCATCAAGGCGAGATCTCCGTGATCCCGCCTGTTTATAAGGAATCAAGAGAAAGGAGATCTCATGATAAGTCGGAACCAACGTAGGCGTTTCCATATTATTAATAGATCACTCCAATACAGATTTCTGGCCATCATTATCATCTATAGCCTCGTCATTGTCCTGTCTTTGGCGATGTTCCTCTTCATTCCCGACATTATTCGGCTACAGAACGAGAGCCTCAGTTTTCACGATAGGGCGGCTGCCGCCGACAACGTGCTCATTCTGCACGCTAAAGTTTGGCCTGCTATCCTCCTTATCGTCTGCCTAGTCGCACTCCATTCGTTCCGTTTCTTCCATAGGGTCTTCGGCCCCTTGTACCGCTTTCGGTGGGCTTTTGAGCAGGTGCGGGACGGGAACCTGGGCTTTCTGGTAAAAATACGGAAGAATGACTTTCTCCACCAGGAAGAGGCGACGCTCAATGAGATGCTTGAGATGGTTGCTGGAAAATGGAAAGACGTACAAAAGACGAGTGCAGACGCCCTGAAGTCTCTCAATGCCTTAGAGCGAAGTGGGACCGATGAAAGCGACTGGAAGGATGCCCATAAAGAACTGTTGCACGACCATCGCCAGCACCTGGAAAAACTGGCAGAGACCTCTCAATATTTCAAAGTTGAGAAGGAAGAGCAAGAGCAGAAGGAGGAAGCGCTCGACGGCTAAGTCCTTCGATTCATGGGTTATAGGACGAACTTATTTGCTCAGCATTTTGTGCTGCGTGATCAGAATTTCATAATCGATTCAGAAAAATACGTCACAGTATTTGCGAATTGAAGCACTAAGGCACTTAGTCATAGGATGCTTATGTGATACGACGACGCATCCTAACCTATTCATGCTGAAAGGATGTCTAAGATTCGTGTTCGGAAACCGCCCTAAAAAAATCCTTATTCATGCCTCGAGGTCTTGGTTTTCGTGGGGTATACAGCATATTCAGAAAACCCGATCTCAGCTCATTATTAAACTGGTCAATAAAGGACGAAAAAAAATTATCTCAGGCTTTACGCTCGTGGAGCTACTAACCGTGATTGCCATATTGGGGACCATCGCCGCCATTGCGGTCCCCGCCTATTCGTATTACATCGATAAAGCAAGAATCACCAAAGCCATATCGGAGTTAGGGACACTTCAAAAAGAGATCAAAGTATATGAGATAGACCGGGACGCTTTGCCCAATACGCTCAATGACATAGGGCGGGGGAATCTCCTGGATCCTTATGGCAATCCATACCAATATATGAGCTTCGCGGATCAGGGTAAGGGAAAAGGGAATAAGGGAAAGGGAAATAAGGGAAAGGGAAAAAAACGCAAGGATCAGTGGGACAATCCGTTGAATGACGACTACGACCTTTACAGCATGGGGAGGGACGGATTGAGCGCGCAACATCTTAACAACCCGAAGAGTTACGATGACATTCTCCGAGTCCGCGAAGGAAGATTCATAGGGCTCGTATCCGAGTATTAGGCAGGCACTATGTCATGAAAATAGAAAAGACGTTTCTCCAGAGCAAAGTGGCACGGCGCATCTTGGCCCTCTTTATCTTTTGCGCTCTCGTGCCTATTTTAGCCCTTGCGGTCGTCTCCTTCACCCGGGTGAGAAGTGAGCTCAAGAATCAGAATGAAAGACAACTGCATCAATCTGGCAAGGCCCTAGGCATGTCTATTTTGGAACGACTAAACATTCTTGAAAAAGAGTTCACGGCTTTGTGCTCTAATCCTGTTCTGAGCTCCAGGGCTTTCACGCGGAGTACAAGGGAAAAATATACCAAGGACTTAAACAACAGATTCAAAGGATTAGCATTCATTACACATTCAGAAGAGTTTTTCCCCCGTTTTGGTCAGATTCAGAAACCGCCAGGGTTATCTGCCCAAGAGACTGAACACATCAGATCCGGTAAAACTCTTTTGCTCGCCGATACCAACGGAGATAATCGTCGATTATATATGATGAGGTTCATTGACCCAAAGAACCGAAACCAGGGAATGCTCTATGCAGAAATAAATACCATGTATTTGTGGTTTCTGAGTGAAAACCCAAGAGACATACTCCCCTACAAGACAGAGCTTATCGTACTAGATGACTCCTATCAGCTCATCTATTCCACCATCCCAGTCCCTTCCTCATTGCGTGAAAGGCCGGAGTACAAAATGCCCCGCAGAGGCAGAGGCATATTTGAGTGGGAATATAAAGACGGAGGATATATGGCGAGTTTCCGGTCTCTCAACTTTAAATTTAACCCCGTTCATCCCGAATGGACAGTTGTCTTAACTGTACCAAATGAGGTCATTAGTAAGCCAATGGCCCAATTCAAACAGATTTTCCCTCTTATCGTTCTCCTTTCCTTTTGGGTGGTGTTGCTCCTTGCCTTCGTCCAGATTCGACGAACGACGCGCCCTCTCGAAAAACTCAGAGAAGGGACACGACGTATCGCCAGCGGGGATTTCAAGACCAAGGTAGAAATCAAAAGCGGGGATGAGTTTGAGGATCTCAGCGACTCTTTTAATGAGATGTCAAGGAAAATAGGAAACTTGATCGAAGAGTTAGAGCGATTTAACTGGGAGACTTTGGAGACCCTTGCTAACACTGTGGACGCAAAATCTCGCTGGACTAAAGACCATTCCAAGAGGGTGACTGAGAAGGCTGTAAAGATCGGTGTGGCTCTGGGTCTCGGCGAGGACGAATTGAACGACTTGAAGAAAGCGGGTTTGCTCCATGATATTGGCAAGCTTTATATACGCGATGATATCCTCGATAAAAATGTAAATTTGACCGACGAGGAGTTCAAGGAAATACGTGGACATTCGTGCGAGGGAGAGCGCATTCTCAGACCTTTGAAGATATTTGACGCATATGCCTCTGTCTTACCGATGGTTAGACAACATCACGAGCGTTTCGACGGCAATGGGTATCCTGACGGCCTTGCTAAAGAAGACATAAGCTTGGGGGCCCGCATCTTGGCCGTGGCTGATGTCTATGACGCCCTCATTTCGGATCGGCCTTACCGTTCCGGAATGGAACTGGAGCGTGTTATAGATATTATTAAAGAAGAGGCGGGCAAACAGTTCGACCCTGTTGTGGTCCAGGCCTTTTTGGAGGTTATCCAGCAGGAGGGTGTTGGGAGGTAAACAATGCTTGGATCCAAAATCATGAACTCAAAAACCAGTATGTTAGCACTCCTCTTTTCCATCTCCCTACTCGGATGCCAGCCCAAGGGATCTGAGACCCTTCCACCTGAACTAGAGGGGGTGTGGATGAGCCCTGCACCAAGATACAAAAACGATACCCTTGAGCTGAGCAAAAAATTCATCGTCTTTACAAGTGGAGATTCCCAAGATTTCGTCAATGTGAATTTTATCGTAAAAGTGGAAGAAAA
>JAQYVK010000046.1 GCA_030145585.1 Desulfatiglandales bacterium
CCGGGATGTGTATAAGCCGGTGAGTCGATATTCTTGAGCCTCATCCGAAACTCCTGCTCTGTCACACTGCTCTTCCAATGTCCTGATATTTCTGCAGTATATACCAATCCTATGAATAGTCCCAATATGACGACCCCTAGCCTCAAGGGGGACCAAATATGCCTGGTTAAGCCTTTGGTCTTGAGTTCCAAGGTATTTTTGACCGGGCAGACCGATGTGCATTCCATACACCCATTGCATTCCGGACTCCTAACACGCGCCTTACTGTCTACAGTTAAATGATAGGGGCAGACTTCCGTGCAACGTTTACAGTCAATGCAGGTCTTTGTATTTCGTTCAACCCTTGTAGGACTGACCAAAGCAAACAATCCCATGAGCGCTCCATAGGGGCAGAGGTATCGACACCAAGGGTTCCGGATCAAAAGGGAAGAAAGAGTCAGAATGAAAAGAACTATGGCAGAGAGGGCAGATATCCGGGTGAAGAAGAAGAGCATTTTTACATCGGATACTTTATAGTAGGGGCTGTGCAGAAAGGCGTTAATAGCCGACTGGCTCATAGAGAACACAGCCCAAATAAAAAATCCCAAGAGCACATATTTTAAGCTTCGCAGAGGAATATCTAACCAATAGGGGATCTGATAATTTTTCCCGAAGGTTTTTCTTCCCAGCTTCCACAACCATTCCGACAGGGATCCGACCGGACAAAACCATCCGCAAAAGGATTTTCTCAGCAGAAAGGAAAGGAGCCCCGCAAATCCCAGGATGACCATGGACGCAGGGTGAACATCATCCCAAATACCGGTGGTGAAGAATAACTTCCAGCCTAAAAGCGCACCAATGGGCAGGAACCCTTCCACACCCGGCGGTCTTGTTACGGTAATGGTGCCGGGCTCGGATGTCTGTAAGACGTAAATAAAAAATTGGAATCCGATGCCTAAGGTCAGGAGGAATACGCCCAACTGAACGCTGTTCCGAAATCTCCATGGATAGAGATTAAGCGGTACTTTCTTTTTTAGCGCTTTTGGTATTTGCGATCGATCAGGGATTTGATTTTTTTTTGCTGCCTGTGCTTCCATGACGCGGGTTCTCTCTTCTCTCTTTTTTATGAGAATTATCCCAGATAATGCCCGAATGCTGCATTGACTTAAGTCAAATATCCAGATTCTCTCTCCCTCTATGTAGAAGTCATCTCAAAAATAGAAAAATGGTTCGAGGTCAAGGACGGCGCAGGATCCTAACCGGAGGAATATATGTAAATATTTCGAGGATTACGATTCAAGCCGGACGTAGAGATCGGGCCATTTGGCATTTTTGAGATGACTTCGAGGCTCTTTTTGACCTAAGTCAATGCAGCATCAATACATCCGATTATAATGAATGAACTATCCCGCAGCAGAGAAGCGGGGTATCAGATGTCATGCCGGACCTGATAAGCCTGCCCCGGCATTTAGTAAGCCGGGGGCATCCAGTTTAGATTTCTGGATTCCGACTTTTATCCGCCTCTGGCGGATTCGCCGGAGTGACTGTTTTAAGGACTTTTTTCGAAGTCATCAACATCAAATGAGGTGATAATGGAAGCCAATTTAAATAAGGGCATCAGGGAAGTGATCGATGAATTCCCTGCAGTGGAAAAGATTCTTGATGAGTACGGCATAGCGTGCGGCCCATGTAGTGTCGGGACTTGCCTTCTCAAGGATATTGTGGGAATTCATGACCTGCCTGCGGATAAGGAACAAGAGATGATGGCCAGGATCGCCAAAATTATATACCCGGACGAGGTCATCGAAATCCCTCAAGTTAAAAGAAAAGTCGAAGACCAGCCTAAAGAAATCAAGTACTCCCCTCCCATGAAAAAGTTGGTTGACGAACATGTTCTGATCAAAAGATGGGTCGCATTAATACCGGAAGTTATCAATAACCTGAATGTGGAATCTAAGGAAGGTAGGCAGCTCCTATTGGATGGCGTTGATTTTATTCGCTCCTATGCGGATAAATATCACCATGCCAAAGAGGAGGAGGTCCTTTTTAAATATTTCGACGAAGACTTGGACATCCTTAAGGTCATGCATGAAGATCACGAACGGGGGAGGAGTCATGTCAGGACCATACTTGAGGCGCTCGAGAGAAAAGATAAGGCCGCCATTGCCGAACACCTGAACGCCTATAGAGAGCTTCTTAAAGAGCATATCAAAAAGGAAGACGAAATATTATACCCATGGATGGATCGAAATCTTTCGGACACACAAATTGGTGAGCTATTTTCCGAATTTAATACAACCGACGAACAGATAGGATTCTCGCCGGACAAATATGAGGTGTTCATTAATCATTTAGAAAAAAAATATTTGCAAAAGGAGGCATGAAAATGGATGTACCACAAGGATGCCCAGGTTCTCAGATGTTAAATTTTAAGGAGAAAGAGGAGAGTGATGCAGGGGAAACCGCGGAGAAAATTTAAAGCCAGTTACGGCAATGGCCGATCCAATTGCACCTGGTTTCCCCCGAGGCCCCTTACTATCAAGGGGCGGATGTGCTTCTTAGCGCCGACTGTGTGGCTTATGCATTGGGGGATTTTCACAGCCAATATTTAAAGGGCAAATCACTCGCCATTGCCTGTCCCAAACTTGATGAGGGCCAGGATATCTATCAGCAAAAAATTATATCCCTTATTGAGGATGCCAAAATCAATACACTGACGGTCCTGATCATGCAAGTACCCTGCTGTATGGGACTCTTAAACCTGGCTCGGCAGGCTTCTGAAGCGGCACAGAGAAAGGTCCCGGTAAAGTATGTAGTGGTCGGCGTTCAGGGAGAAATCTTGCAAGAGGAGTGGGTAACATCCTGATCATTTCTACATTCACAATTTAAAATACCTTTGTAGTTGTTGGTTCCCTTCCAGAGCATGTGAACGTAGGACCCCGACCTTACCTAAAGGACCAAGTTTCCCCGAAGGACGCAAGAACGCCTATTAATTACTTAAAAAAGTAAATTACCTTGACTTGAAACTAGGAATAAAATAGAATAATAGGTAAGTTTAGCCTTCTGTGGCGTCTAACATGGATAATCCCTTTTGAGATTGTTTTCACAAATTGACGCTCATGTTGGTTCTCACTGCAGGATTTTTTCAACATCGCTGATTCTCTTCTAGTTCGCCTGTTATTGATGGCACTTATGCCATGACGCGAGACGAAAAATCCAGGTGTTTCGCGTACCCTTCAACCGAAGCGGCCTTCCATTTCATCGCTAAAACAAAGTTTATTTCTCCTTCCGTGAAATATTGCACAAGACGTTGACAGTTGTCCAAACTGGGCGTAACGCTCCGTAAAGGGTTCCACTTTTACGCGTATGGATGGCGATTGGCGTCATACCATGCTTAGAAGCGAGGCTTTGTCTGGTCTTGAAGTTTAGATAGGCCGGAGGCCATGCTGAGATATCGACAAGAAATCTTTTGAGCGCAGGGTAGGTGTCCAGCCTGAAGAGGTCAGGCTGGTAATATTCATTGATCTCGTAATAGCACAATAAAGACTTTGGTAACGTGAGTGGTCCTGTGCTGCCATAAACACCTTTTCTATTTGTCTTTCCTCAGCTCGAGTCATACGTCCAAGAAAAAATTTGAGTTTTTCATTAATGGTTTTCTCCAGCAAAAAGAAAGCCTCGGTCCCGAGTAGTCCTCAGTAGAGGGTCAGGACCGATGAACTACGCTTCTTTCGGAACAATGTGAAATCCAGTTAGGTAAATGGGTTTCTTCACCGTTCCGAAAACAAAGGGGGTATGACCCATGGCTAAAGACGATTTCAAAAAAATCATTGAAGAATCCAGAAAGGAAGAAAGACAGGCCCCATGGGAGGGGACCTGTCTGGACTACTTGTCACTTGTAAAAGAGAACCCGGCCGTAGCCCAGCTCGCACCCGGCAGGCTCTATGAAATGGTTATGCAAAAAGAGACTGTAGACGTCCAAGACGCGGTTAAGCTTCCGGATTATGAAGATATGGTGAGCTACAATTTCTTCAATAGCGAGCTGTTCGGTCTCGACGAGTCCCTTCATGACCTGATGAAGTTTTTCAAAGCGGGTGCGAGGAGGACAGAAACCGGTAAACGCATACTTATCCTTGTGGGGCCGGTCTCGAGTGGTAAATCCACCATAGCCACCATACTCAAACGAGGTTTGGAGCTGGACCCTGTACCCATCTATGCAATCAAAGGCTGTCCGATACATGAGGAACCCCTTCATCTGATCCCTATGAATCAGAGGCCTAAATGGGAGGAGACCATTGGCGCCAAGATTGAGGGAGATCTTTGCCCTATGTGCCGTTTCAATCTTCTTGAGAACGACCAGTATAAGGACGGGCAGGGCAATGTCCTGTGGGAGAAATTCCCGGTCATTTCCATGAAACTGAGGGAGAGGTCTCGCATTGGTATCGGCACCTTTCAACCTTCCGACCCCAAGAACCAGGATATCTCTGAGCTGATAGGTCGTGTGGACCTCTCCAAGATCACACAATACGGTGAGACGGATCCCAGAGCCTACAGCCTTGATGGGGAATTGGAAATCGCCAACCGGGGATTAATGGAGTACGTGGAGATTCTCAAATGCGACATCAAGTTCCACTACATCCTCATTACGGTGGCCCAGGAGCAAGTCCTCAAGGCACCCGGCTTCCCTCAGATCTATGTGGATGAGGTCATCCTGTCTCATACCAACCAGGTGGAGTTCGAAAAATTCAAGTCCACGAAGGAAAACGAAGCCCTTCACGACAGGATGTATCCCATCTTTATCCCCTACAACATTAAGGTAGATGAGGAAGAAAAAATATATAAAAAATTGATCGAAAAAAGTGAATTCGGTGACGTGCACCTGGCCCCTCACACCCTCAATGTCGTGGCCCAATTTGCGGTCTTGACCCGTCTAACTGAAAGTCAGCTCTGTCCAAATCCCGTGAAAAAGATGAAATACTACAATGGGGATCCGGTCGCTGAAAAAGAGAAGGACCAGATTGACCTTGTTCAACTGCGGATAGAGGGAAAGAAGAATGCAGAGGCCATGTCGGGGATCAGTCCTCGCTTCCTGGTCAATGCATTAAATGTGGCTCTTGGGGAAAAGGAATCGGTCGGTTGTGTCAATCCGCTCGATGCGATTCGAAGTCTCAGGGCCAATTTTGGACACCACATCGGATTTACCGAAGAGGAGGAGGCAAAGTATCTCAATTTCCTTATCGGTGAGAAGGACAGTGTCCTGAGCGAGTTTAAACAAATTGCCAAGAAAGAAGTCAATCGCGCATTTCTCTTTGCTTATGAGGACCAGGCCCAGGCCCTTTTCGACAATTATATGAAAAATGCCACCGCCTTCTGCCTGAAGAAAAAGATCAGGGACCCTGTCACCCATGAAGAACAAGAGCCCGATGATAAACTGATGCGGAGCATCGAGGAGCTGATCGGCGTCTCTGAAAACACCAAGAAGGAATTTCGACAGGGCATTTTTGTCTTCAAGAGTGACGCCATAGACCAGGGTAAAGAGTTCAGCTTCAATACATACACACCCCTGCAAGAGGCGATCGAGAAAAAACTCATCGGAGACCTTAAAAATGTGGTCTCGCTCACCATCGCTGATAAGACGCGAAAAGATCCCAAGACCGTTAAGAGGCGGGAAGATGCCTTGGAGGCACTCAAGGAGAAGGGCTATTGCCCCGCTTGTGCGGAGAGTCTTCTCCAGTTCGTCGGAGACCTCCTCAGGAAAGAAGAATAATGGGTAGGGAATAATGGCTGTTAAAAAGCAGGACTGGGGGCTTTCCAAAAGGGGCGTCAAGGATGCGATGCGTCACCGAGATAAGATCCGGGAATCCATCCAGAAAAATATCGCCGATATCATCAGTGATGCCTCCATCATCACCCGTAAGAAGGGACAAATCGTAAAGGTCCCTATTCGCGGACTCAAAAGCTATCGGTTTGTTCATCGGAGACAGGGATCAGGGGGCAGTGGTGTAGGCCAGGGAAAGGGTGAGAAGGGAGATGTCATTGGTCGACAACCCACCGACGGTAAACCGGGGCAGGCGGGTGACCAGCCCGGTGAGGATTTCCTTGAGACCGAAATCGATGTTGAAGAGCTCATCAAAATGATGATCGAGGACTTGGGTCTCCCCAATCTCAAAAGGAAGGCTTTTAGCGAAACCGTCACGCCTAAAGGATGGAAATACGACAGTGTTGAGAAAACCGGCCTCATCGCTCATCTCGACAAGAAGCGGAGTATCAAAGAGGCGGTCAAACGGACGGCCGCTTTTGTGGGAGAACTGATGAGAAAGACCGGTCAGTCCGAGGAGGATTGCAAAAAGGCCCTTGAAATGGCCGGTGGGGACCTGCTCCTTGCAGAAAAGATCTTGAAGGATGGCATTCTTTCTTTGGGAAAAACGGGCCGTCCGATTTCACTCTACACTGAAGACCTGAGATACCGAACCCTGCAAAGAGATGTGGAATATGAGTCCAATGCAGTGGTCTTGGCCATGATGGATGTCTCCGGAAGCATGGGAACCATGAAAAAGTACCTGGCCCGATCCTTTTTCTTCTGGCTCGTCGAATTCTTGAGGGAGATATACAACCATGTTCAGATCCGTTTCATCGCCCACACCACCGAGGCGAAATTGGTGGACGAACATGAATTCTTCCATAAAGGAGAAAGCGGAGGGACTTTCTGCCATTCCGCCTACGATCTTGCCATCCAATTGGTTGAGACCGAATACAGCCCGAGCCGTTGGAACGTCTACCCTTTCCACTTTTCAGATGGAGAAGATTTCGAACCTTTGAAAACCGTTGCCTCGGCGAGAAAACTCTTACAAATGGGCGTCAATATGCTCGGATACGGTGAAATCCAGGCCGATCAGTATACGGCCTCCCACCTCATGGAGGCCTTTGGAAAAGAATTCCACCTTGAGAAGCGTACCTCAAAGGAGAAGGATTTTGAGACTTTTTTCGGAACCGATGAAAGCATGCCCTTTTTGGGCGCTTTGTTGAAAGACAAATCCCACGTCTACCTTGCCCTCAAGGCATTTTTGAGAAAAGAGAGACCATTTAGAGATAATCATGGAACCTGATCTGGAGCGCATCAGTCAGTTTGATGAAAAAATCCGGGAAATCGCTAAAAACTTCGGCCTCGATTTCTTTCCCCAGGAATTTGACGCCATTCCCGCCCAGAAGATGTTGGAAATCATGGCCTATCGCTTTCCGGTCAACTTTTCTCACTGGTCCTTCGGAAGGGATTATGAAAGAGAGAGGACCAAATATGAGCATGGCTTCGGCCTTCCCTACGAAGTCGTTCTCAACTCCAACCCCTCACGGGCCTACCTGATGACGACCAATCCTTTCCCGGTCCAAGTGATGGTCATGGCCCATGTTTATGCCCACAACGACTTCATGAAAAACAATTTTCACTTCACCCCCACTCGGAGAGATATCCTCCCGTCAGCCTCGGAGGCCGCAATACGCTTTCAAGGGTATGAAAAACGTTACGGCCAGGAGGACGTCGAACGATTGATCGACAACGGTCTGAGTATCGAACTCAACGTCGATCCCGATTTCTTTATTAAAGAGGAAAATGAAGAACAAAAGCATGAGAGGCTCTC
>JAQYVK010000047.1 GCA_030145585.1 Desulfatiglandales bacterium
TGTTTCGAGGGTCACGAGATGTATCGATTCAGCCCTGGATGCGAGCGAAAAAAGAGAGGGCATTGTTTTTTTCCGTGCAGATGACGTGGCCGTCCCGGGCAAAGGGTTTACACGACTCATGGAACTCTTTATTCGCCATCGAACGCCCCTGTCCCTTGGGGTTGTACCGGCCTGGCTTTCCGGACCCCGATGGAAGGTTCTCAAGGGTTTTGAAAGAAGAGACTCTGGCTTGTGGTGTTGGCACCAACACGGCTGGCGCCACCAAAACCACGAAATAACAGGAAAAAAGCAGGAATTCGGTCCGGTTAGGACCGAATCGCAGATCAAAAGGGATCTTATTCGTGGCCGTCGTCGGCTTGAAGCCCGGATGGAAAGCGATTTTTGTCCTGTATTCACACCCCCTTGGAACCGATGCGGTCTCTCCACCTTGATTTTACTCAGGGAGTTGGGTTATCATGCCGTTTCACGGAGCACAGGCAGTCAACCTTCAACCCCGATTGAATTGCCCGATTTCCAGGTCAATGTGGACCTCCACACTCGAAAAGAGCAGCGTCCACTTGCGGATTGGGATGGCCTGTTCGAGGACCTCAAAGGCGCTTTGATGAGCGGTTTCTGTGGAATCATGATCCATCACCAACGGATGAATCAAGCGGCCTTCACGTTTCTTGACGTCCTCCTGGAGATATTTTCTCGGCGCATAGACCTATCTTTGGTCCATTTTGGGGATCTCGTCCGCCTTCAGGCCAGGCAATCATAACAACCGATAGAGACTATCGTAGGGATTTCAATTAATAATTATAATTAATCTTAGAGAACGTGGGGGAATGAGCGAAATAGACATTCCCGAAACATAAACTTTTTTAATATTAGAAAATCCGTATTGAAATCAAATAGTTTGCAACTGACGCATCGGTTTATGGGAGCAAATAGACCACGCATCAAAAAACCTCGACCCCGGACACGAATAACTCCGGGAGGCGGAGGGCTAAATAATTTCTACTTGTCCATATCAATCTAGTATAGTAAAAGTAAAAGAACGTCATTAAGGCAGATGGGAATTATAAATAAGAGAAATATCAACGGGAGGCAAGCATGATTCATTATTTTAAAGCCATTATCATGGGTCTTGTTTTGGCAATAGGATTAGGCCTTTCGATTCCCGGCAGTGTCCAAGGGGAGCACCCTCGCGACATGGGTGGTTGGGAAATAGATGGGGCCTATAACAAACTTTACGATCCAGCCGAATTTGAATCCTTTAAAGGCACCGTGGTAAAAATCAAGGAAATGGCTCCTATGGCCGGCATGTCCAAAGGTGTGATCCTCTGGGTTAAGGAAAGAAGAGAAGAGGAGATCATCAGGGTTGACGTCTGCCCGATATGGTTTGCTAAGCTTCGCGAGACCGGTATCAGAAGGGGGGAGTTCGTGTATGTAAAAGGAGTGTTTGTTGAGATCGATGGGGAAGATGTCTTTATGGCCTCTAAGATAAAAAAGGGTGATTGGCAGTTTAAAGTACGCCTGACAAAAGATGGTACCCCATTCTGGACCATGGGCCCAGAACAGCTGGCGAAGGAAAGAGCCGCAAAATAACTTTAGAAATGAACGAGCACCGACCGCCGGTCAGGATGCCCCTTCCGATTAAAGAAAGTTGATTCTGGGAAAAGACACTATCTCTTTCCATCCCGATAGATCGGGATTCTTCACGAGGTACATTCAGTGGTTGATGACGGATCCGTTGCGAATGAAGGGGCCAGAAGTGAAGCCCCCCCCAATCGCCTTTTGGTGCTTCCAATCAAAAAATCGGTAGAGATTGCCCTGAAAAGTATACGGGTCCGTTTTTTCCGATCCCTCATCACAACCATAAGCTTGGTCCTTGCCGTCTCTTTTCTCAGTTTTGTCAACGTTACCACGGACGTGGCGAACGGTCTCCTTGCGAAAGAAGATCCAGGTTTGCGCCGAGTCCTGATCCGATCCGGATATGACATTGCGCCGGAAGAGAACAGTGTTGGGAGCAGCCCGAAACTTCGGTGGATCATCATACTTTCCCTTATGGTCTGCGTTGTGGGCATTGTCAATGCCCATCTCATGGCGGGGACTGAGCGTTTCCGGGAGATCGGTACGATGAAGTGTCTTGGGGCCCTGGATCGGTTCATATTGAAACTATTCCTCCTGGAGGCCGGCATGCAGGGCTTGGCAGGTGCCGGCGCCGGCGCACTGCTTGGAGCGCTTTTTTCCTTATTCAACTCCTTTATCAGATTTGGCAACGTGGCCTTGACAGCGCTGAGTTGGGCTGATGTGGGCCAATCCGTCCTCTTCGCTATATTGGTGGGTTTCATCCTCAGCCTGGTCGGGGTCATGTATCCAGCCATCGTAGCGGCCAGAATGCAACCGGTGGAGGCCATGAGAACCGAGGAGTAGGAGCTAATAGCTATGGCAGAGTCGAGAAATATTGTGCGTGTTTCAGGCGTAACCAAGACCTTCCAATTGGGGAAAGTGGAAGTGAAGGCACTGACCGGTGTGGACCTTGAAATTGCCGCAGGTTGTTACCTATCCATCATGGGGCCGTCCGGGTCAGGGAAGAGCACCCTCTTTAATATGATCGGTGGTCTGGATAAGCCGACATCCGGGAGGGTATTTATCGACGAAGTGGATATTGCTCAGCTCGACGCCTACGAACTGGCTTGGCTCAGATGTCGAAAAATCGGCTATATTTTCCAAACGTTTAACATCATCCAGGTGATGACCGCCCTTGAGAATGTTACCCTTCCTATGATCTTCGGGGGCATGAACAATGACGAAGCGATCGAGAAAGGCATTCAACTCCTTGAACTGGTGGGATTGGGGGACCGGTATCTTCACAAACCCAATGAGCTCTCCGGGGGGCAGCAGCAGCGTGTGGCCGTTGCGCGCGCCCTCGCCAATGACCCGGCGATCATACTGGCAGACGAGCCGACCGGCAACCTCGATCTGAAAACAGGGGAAGAAATCATTGCGCTCTTGAAGCAGTTGAGTCGGGAAAGAAATGTGACGGTCATCTCTGCAACCCATGATTTTAAGATGTTGAACGTCTCGGACCAGGTGGTCTGGATCCGTGACGGTCGGGTCGATAAGATCGAAAACCGAGACGAGCTTTCCATCTCCTTGGGGGATATCGGGACCAAGGAGTGAAGAAACCCGGACAAAAGGTCGGGGCTTCTTCTGCTGTTTGTAAAAACAGCCGGATTGCCCAACAATTCAAGAAATCAACAGAAATTGTTTTCCCTCATTAATCGTTAAAACTTTTTAGAACTTAAAACGATTATTTCGAATACTTAAAAAATGGGGTGAAATGAAAAATTTTCGAAAATGGCTTGTTTCGGTTCCATTGTTGGTTTTATGGCTGTGGGGGCCTGTTTTGGCGGAGACGCAAGTGACCCCAAGAATTGTCCAGCCTCCCAACGGGCTTATGGAAACCGTCACGGCACTCGCCTCAGTTGAAGATCGAAGCACAGGGACCCCCGGCGCCGGAAAGGCTGTTTCATATATCAAAAAACGTTTCGCCGAGATGGGATTCGACCAAGTAGGATCCCATCTCTTTAAAGTGCCTGTTCGTATAAATAGGGGTAGCACCCTTTTTCTGCCTGAAAAAGGGACCTCGGTTCCCCTCCATCCTATGAGATCCAACCTCATCTCACCTGAAACGATTCCCAAAAAAGGCATGGAAGGCCCCCTCGTCTATGTGGGTGCGGGTGAGCTGAAGGACTTCAATGGGAAAGAAATTGCAGGTTCCATCATCCTCATGGAACTCGAATCCGGGAAAAATTGGCTCCACGCAGCATCGCTCGGGGCAAAGGCCTTGATCTATCTGGACAGGGGGCCGACATTAAGGGCTTTTTTTGAGGAAAAAGTAGAGATGACCCCCATACAATTCCCCCAATTTCATCTTCCCCTTTTGAAGGCGAGGGAGTTGTTTGGTCCATTCGAAGAATCGCCTGAAGGCATGGTCCTTTCCAATGTTCGATTGACCTCCGACATCAAATGGGAAGAGGTCACGGGCGAGAATGTCTATTGTCTCATCGAGGGCACGCATCCCGAACGCCAGGAGGAACTGGTCCTGGTTGAAGCCTTTTATGACAGTACGGCACATGTTTACGGACAATCTCCAGGGGCGGATGAGGCCATCAGTGTGGCCACCCTTCTAGAAGTGGCGCGAAATCTGAAAGAAACCCCACCAGAAAGAACCGTGCTTCTTATCGCCACAGGCGGCCATGCCCAATCACTGGCCGGGATGCGCGAACTGATTTGGAGCCTTCGTGCCAGATCTAAAGACCTTAGGAAGATGCAAAAAGGGCTCCAGGCCATGGTTAAGAAGTCCCGCGAAAGTATCGAGATCCTCGGCCGTTTTGACGTTGAAATCCAGGGAGACAAGGAATTCGGGCGAAAATTTCAAGAAGCCATTGGTGATCGGATCAAAACAGAAGTGGATAGTATTTCACGTCGCCTCATGCGGTTGCGCATGCACGAGAAAGAGGAACAAAATCAGGATCTCATTCAGGAGATGGCAGGACAGCGACTTTTGCTTCGTCGATTGAGTTGGCGCAAGACTTTTCAAGATCTCAGCTCTAAAGAGCAGGAGGCATTGCATGGTTTGATCCCCCTGGCGATAAAAGATCACGAGGGTATCCTCAGCGATGCTCAAGGACAGCTCAAAATGCTAAAAGATGCCCGGGCGTTTCGGGCCCTCGTAAAGCAGAGGGACCTTGCAGCGGTCGTCTCTCTCCACCTTTCCAGCCATGGCGACGGCATGGGCGCCTTCAACCAGGGTTGGCTCTATCACTTAAAACCGACAATCAACAGGATTGCGGCCTACAGTAAGCTTGAAAAGGTCCTCAGTGAAGGGGCTTTAGAATGGGAGCGATCCCTCCGGATACCCTCCTTGTTTCGGGACACCCTTCGACCGAGCAAACGACGGTCATGGCAGAGCTATTTTATAGATCGTCCCCCTTTGGGGGGGGAGGTGAGTGCTTTGGCCGGTTACCTTGGGGTGAGCCTGGTTACCGTCCAGGATGCCCGGCAATGGTGGGGAACCCCATATGACTTCCCTGAAAAGGTCAACTGGGAGTATGCGTCGCAGCAGGGCGCACTCGTCACGGGGCTTGTGAGAACGATCACTGGGGCGGACGTACTACAAACCACAGAAATGTCGAAGGTCGGCTTTTCAACCGTGACTGGAGAGGCAAAATTTTTGCGTCACGGAGAACTCTTCCCGGACCAACCCGCCCCAGGCAGCATGATTCTCGCATACCAGGGACCGGGGCACTACTATGCCATGGTTGATTCCATGGGGGTCTTTCGTCTCAAAGGGATGGCGGATAAACGGCATGTCTACGATAAAGTGATCATTGAAGGATATAAGTTTGATCCTGAGAAGGGTATCCCGATTTGGGCCATTGACAAGAAACAGACCGGAAAGGACGCGTACCGCCTCAAAATGTACAGGAGGTCGATGAAGACGAAACTGGTCATGTTTGCCTCAAAATCGACCACACTTTTCAATCTGCTCGAACCACGCAGTTTTCGATATATGACCAAGATCAATGTCCTGGACGGCAGACGAGAGGCGAAACCCCTCCGCTACTGGTGGAGCCGGATCGACACCCGCTCCTCTATCCTAGCCATGATCAATTTGGATGAGGGGACCCCCCTCAAGTTTCTTCTTTCGGATACGGTACTTCGCAAGAAATTGATTCTTATCAACGCCGACAAGGAACGACCTCACGGGGTTGGATACTTGGTTGACGATTGGCCGGTTATACATAACACCCCGTTTCGAGTGGCCAATGACATGTGGGCGCTTCTCGGACCCCGGATCGCCAATCTGGAAGCCCGCGGCATATTCAACGAAAGGATTAACAAGCTCAGGCAGGAGGGGGTCTCCGCCTTGAATGAGGCAAAGGCGACCCTTGAGGCAAAACAATACGATCGTTTTGTCGAGGCGTCGAGCAAGTCCTGGGCTCTGGCCAGCCGGGTTTACGACGATGTGGAGAAGACCCAGAAGGACGTCCTGTTCGGGGTGCTTTTTTACATTGCCCTTTTTGTCCCCTTTGCCTTTTGTGCGGAGCGTTTCCTCTTTTCTTATACGAATATCCACAAGAGGATTATCGCATTTTGTGGCATTCTCTTGCTGCTTATCGCAATCATTTATCAGGTCCACCCGGCGTTTCATCTCGCCTACAGTCCCATGGTCGTAATCCTCGCCTTTTTCATCATCGGGCTCTCCCTGATCGTGACCCTGATCATTTTTTTCCGGTTTGAAGAGGAAATGACCCTGCTTCAAAGCAGGGCAAAGCACATGAAGGTTGGGGAAGTCAATCGCTGGAAGGCCTTTGCGGCTGCATTTTTTTTGGGTGTCGCCAATCTTCGACGACGTCGCCTTAGAACCATCCTCACCTGTGTGACTTTAATTATCCTCACTTTTACGATTATGAGTTTTACCTCGGTCAAGAGCACGCGACACCACACGCGCATTCAATACAAAGACAGCGCTCCGTATGAAGGGTTCCTGTTTAAAAATTTCAACTGGCGGGCGATACCGTCTGAGGCGATCGGTGTGCTTTCACATACCTTCGAAAAAGATGAGGGTATGATCGCTCCGAGGGTCTGGCTTGAGTCAGAGGACCTCTCTCGACCGAGGCGTGTTCCGGTGCGATTCAAGGATCAAGCCGGTGAGGCCCTCGGTCTGGTGGGACTTTCAGCAGCGGAAGTCCCTGTTTCCGGCATCGACAGTATTCTTGCAGGCGGTAAATGGTTTGATAAAAGTGACACCAATTCGGTTATTTTACCTGATCGGATGGCCCAAAGACTCGGTATCGATTCAAAGGATCCTGAGGGTTCAGTGGTCCAATTGTGGGGCATGCCCTTCAAGGTGGTGGGCACCTTTTACGGGCAACAGTTCAAGGAAAAATATGATTTGGATGGTGAGCCGTTGACGCCGGTCACCTTCCCACATGAGGCCTCCATGAAGATTACGGAGGCGGAGATGGAGGCCATGGAGTCGGAGGAGGACGTCCAGGCCTTCCAAAGCCGTTACCAGCATGTGCCCGGGGAACAGACTCTGATCATCCCATATAGGACACTTTTGGCTTTGGGGGGGCGATTAAAAAGTATTGCTGTCCGGCCTGGGCCGGGGATAGAGATCCAGGAACTGGCGAATCGGCTCGTAGACCGCTTCGGTCTCTCCCTTTTTAGCGGCGAAAAGGGCGGCACATTTTTATATGCGGCAAGCGATACCCTGGGATACAGCGGTGTTCCAAATATTCTCATTCCGTTGCTCATCTCCGTCTTTATTGTTTTGAATACCATGATCAGTAGTGTATACGAAAGGAAACGGGAGATCGCTATATATACATCCGTTGGATTGGCCCCGTCTCATGTCTCCTTCCTGTTTATTGCCGAAGCTTTGGCTTTCGCGGTCCTGAGTGTCGTCCTGGGATATATCCTGGCCCAAACATCCGCCAGTATCTTTTCGGGAACGTCTCTCTGGGCAGGGATCACCGTGAATTATTCTTCCCTTGCGGGGGTGGCGGCCATGATACTGGTCATTCTGGTGGTGCTGGTTTCCGTGATATATCCGTCCAGGGTTGCGGCTGAAATCGCCATCCCGGATGTCAACCGCGCATGGAAGCTCCCCAAGACAGATGGAAACGTCATGGAGGTTATGCTCCCGGTCCAGTTAAAATATAAGGAGTACAAGGGGGTTGGAGGTTATGTTTTTAAATACCTTCTGGAGCACCAGAATGTTTCCCATGGGCTATTCTCAACAGGCGATATCAGCATTGCCTCCATTTGTCCCATACTCCACGGGATCGGTGACAGGGCCGATGAATGTACAGATGACAGTTGTTGCACAAGCCTCTGCCTAAATTTTAAGGCAAGGGTGTGGCTTGCCCCGTTTGACTTCGGCATTACCCAAAAGGTGGACGTGCAATTCTGCCCCGCCCCTGATGACCCGGACTATCTGGGTATCAAGGTCAACTTGGAACGAGAGGCGGGCGAAGCCAATGCCTGGAGACGAATCAACAAGGCATTCCTCAATCAGATGCGCAAGCAGCTTTTGATGTGGCGCTCCATTGAAAAAGAGGCGCAGGACGAGTATGAAGAGGTTCTGGAATCACCACAGGAAGGGAAAGAGGGAGAGGATTTTAGTCTTTGAATGAGATTAACCAAAAAAGGGACGGCACCGATCTAACCCCGGATGCTCAAGATGATGCCGGCAAGAAGGGAAGCCGTATACGATTGCGTGGGATTCTTTTGGGTTTGGCCCTCGCTCTAGTTATCTGTGCCATCACACCCTTCAACAACCTATACCGCCAGTCGACACCCCTTGGGGGCGGACATTTTCCCCTGGCCCCTTTTTTTATCCTGATGGTCCTGACGTTTCTGGTGGCCCTCATCGGAAAGGTGCTTAAGGGTCGGGTGTGGTTAACGGGCAGAGAGCTTTTAGTGGCCTGGGTTTTGATGGTCCTTGTTTCAGGGATCGCTTATACCGGGCTGGTTAGGACCTTTTTCATTAATCTCTCGGTTCCCTATCACTTTTCTACCGTTGAGAACAGGTGGGAGGAGGTTCTTCAGCCACTTCTTCCCAAGGCTCTATATCCCCAGAGCCAAGAGGCCATAGATGGCCTCTACAATGGTCTTCCGGATGGACGTCAGATGGGATGGACGGAGGTTCTCCGGCATATCCCCTGGGGGGCGTGGCTTCCGGCCCTTTTAGCCTGGACTGGTTTTATCCTGCTCTGTTATTTTGTCATGATCTGTCTCATCACTATTTTCAGCAAGCAGTGGCTCGAAAATGAGCGGATGAATCTACCCCTCTTACAGGTCCCTCAGGTCTTGGGAGAGGCCGCGGAAAAAAGGGGACTGGGCACCCTCTTTTCAAACCGCTATTTGCTGGCAGGGCTCATGGTCCCACTCTGTCTCCATGCCATAAACGGACTTAACTTCTATATACCTGCCGTCCCACAGGTCCCGACACTGATCCTTGCCGGTCCCTATTTCCCAAAACATGGTCTATTTTCTGGCTTTCACAAACTCAAGATCTATTTATACCCCGCTTTTATCGGGTTTGCGTTTCTCACCTCAAAACAAATTTCTTTTTCTTTCTGGTTTTTTTTCATCATGGGAGGACTGTTGATCGGCTTTTTAAATCTACTGGGCTACAATATCCCCGCCTCTGCCCTGGGAATCACTTTTGGCCCCACCCTTTCTCGGCCCGAGGAAACACAGATGATCGGGGCTTATGGCATCTTTTTTATCTTTTTGCTCTGGCTGGCCAGACATCATCTCTTAGATGTATTGCGTCAGGCCTTTGGGTTTGGGAGGGAAGATTATTCAGAAACAGGGTGGATATCCACTCGATTTGCTTTCTGGGGCTTTGTCATCGGGAGCCTCGGAATTATGCTCTGGGTCCGTTTTTTTGGCGTATCTTTTCTGACCTCTTTCTTAGTGGTCGCGGTTTTCTTTATGGTCATGCTCGTGGCCACGAGGGTCATATGTCAGGGAGGGATTGCCTATTTTACTCTCACTGTCGCTCCCATCGACGGCCTCATCGCCTTTTTCGGTCCCCGTTTTTTTACCGGCGCAGGGCTCCTTATATCCGCAGTTGCTCAAAAAGTCCTTTTTTTGGATCTGAGAGAATCCCTCATGCCCTCGCTCCTCCATGGCCGGAAGGTCACCCAAGGGATAAGGAACCGGGGGCTAATTGTCGGTAGTATTGCCTTCGCCCTTGTTGCTGGCGTGGTGGTTTCCTACCTGGCCATGCTTTCCCTTTGCTACAAATTCGGCATCCGAGAGCTTCAACTGGATTGGGCCACCAGAACAACAGTAGCGGTCTATGAAAATATCTATTCCCTGGTTGAGACCCCAATACAAGCGGGAAATTGGGTGATGATCTTCGCCGTGGCTGGTGCGATCACGATGTTGGTGCTGGTCATCTGCTATCATCGATTCTACTGGTGGCCGATCCATCCCATAGGTTATCTGACGGCATACAGCTCCGCCATGCGGATTCTATGGTTCAGTTTCTTCTTGGGGTGGTTGGCGAATGCCCTCTGCATGCGCTACGGCGGGGTACTTCTCTTTAAAAAGTTCCGTTTGTTCTTTGTGGGGTTAATCATCGGGGATTTCCTCATGGGTGGGATTTGGGCCATTATTGGGTTGCTTGCAGATGCGAGCTTCCAGGTCCTGCCGAGCTAGTGGGTGATAAAAACTGCAGGATCCGAGGGGTCAAGGGGTCGAGGATTCAAGCGACATAAAAAGAACCGCATTCGATATTCGTTATTTATTTAGTGTCTTTCTCGGGGATGATTAAAGCCCATCGCCTTCAGGCGAAGCAAATTTTCCATTGTCGCGGAGCGACTTGTCATTCCGGCGAAAGCCGGAATCCAGAAAAGTTGGGGCTATGTATTCTGGATGCCGAATCATGCTGACTGTAAGAAATTGAGCCTCTACAGTCAGCTACAAGTCCGGCATGACACAATAGTTGATATTAATCAACTGCATTAGAACCCCTCGCCTTATAGACGAGGGTTGTTCAGTTTTCTGACACATTGAAAGGTCTTATGTACGAGGACAAGGAACTAGAAGAATATAGGAATCTACTAAAACCCCCGGATCATTTCGAAGAGGGCTTCGGCTGGAAATCCGTAGTGGGGGCCATCTTCATCGGCTTCCTTATGATGCCCGGGAGTATGTACCTCCAGCTGGTCATCGGGACCGGCATCGGCCCCGCTGCGCGATGGGTCACGATTATCCTTTTTGCGGAGATAGCCAAGCGATCCTACACGGAACTTAAACAGCAGGAAATTTTTCTTCTCTATTACATGGCGGGGGCGGCCCTCGCTTCCCCCTTTCAGGGTTTTTTGTGGAACCAGTACCTGGTCCAATCCGATGCGGCAAGGATGCTGGGGGTGGCCGAATTCATTCCCACTTGGATTGCCCCCTCTCAAGGCTCTGAAGCACTGATCGAGAGGACCTTTTTCCATCGTGACTGGTTTATTCCCATACTCTTTTTGATAGGGTCTCAGATTATCCAGAGGATAGACCAGTTCGGGTTGGGATATGCCCTCTTCCGGATTACCTCAGATGTAGAGAAACTCCCCTTCCCCATGGCCCCGGTTGCGGCCCTCGGAACAATGGCCCTTGCCGAGTCTACAGAGGATAAGAAAAAAAGCTGGAAATGGCGGGTTTTTTCCATTGGGGGTGTCATTGGGATTGTCTTTGGGGGCATCTATGTTCTTCTGCCCACTGTTTCAGGCCTCATCTTCAGCAAGGCGATCCGGGTGATTCCGATTCCGTGGATCGAACTGACACGGCATACGGAAGGCATTCTACCGGCGGTGGCGACTGGACTTCAACTGGATCTGGGACTGCTATTCATTGGCATGGTCCTTCCCTTCTGGGCCGTGATCGGAGGTCTCGTCGGGCTCTTGATAACGTTTGTGGCCAACCCGATGCTTTTCCGATATGGGATCCTGAATCGCTGGCACCAGGGAATGGGAACCGTAGACACGGTCTTTGCAAATAATTTTGATTTTTATATGAGCTTCGGGATCGGATTGGGGCTTGCGATCGGTTTTATTGGCATCTGGCAAGTGGTCCGATCTTTTGGGAATGGCGGGTCGGGGCAAAGGGGAGGCCTTAAAGAGTTGTTTAACCCGCCACCCGGGCGGGGGGATTTCAGTTTTTGGATCTCTATAGGCATCTATGTCTTTTCAACCCTTGCATATGTGGGCCTCTGCGTTTTACTCGTTCCCAATTTTCCGTGGATCTTCTTTCTAGGGTATGGTTTTCTTTACACGCCGATCATCTCTTACATCACGGCCCGTATGGAGGGGATCGCGGGACAATTTATCAGCCTGCCCATGGTGAGAGAGGCAAGTTTCATTGCCGGAGCAAAATTCTTCGGCTACCAGGGCATCGAGATCTGGTACGCCCCCATCCCGATCCACAATTATGGGGAAGCTACCGTGAATTTTCGTCAAATAGAGCTTACCGGTACGAGTATCCGGGGGATCATCAAAGCGGAAATCGTCGTCTTTCCGGTGGTCATGGTGGCCAGTCTCCTCTTCTCCCAGTTCATCTGGCGTCTGGCCCCTATTCCTTCCGCCAGTTACCCCTATGCCCAGGAGTTATGGCATCTGCAGGCCTTGAACACACTCTTGATGCAGACCTCCACCCTGGAAGGCAATTCCTTGTTTTTCCAAGCGTTGAGAGGGAGTTACGTGGTTTCAGGCCTGGGATTTGGTCTGATCATCTATGGGCTTTTGACCCTATTAGGGCTTCCGGTGCTTTTGATTTATGGTGTGGTCCGTGGGCTGGGTCAAACCACGCCTCACGGACTCATCCTTGAAGTCATCGGGGCCCTGCTGGGACGTTTCTTTTTCCTGAAACGATATGGAAAGATGTGGCGCCAGTACGCGCCGGTCCTTCTGGCCGGTTTTTCCTGTGGGATGGGACTCACAGGTATGTTCGCCATGGGATTTACCCTGATCCTGAAGTCTCTGGGTCGTTTGGCCTATTGAACCACTATCGTTCGGATAAAAGAAAACCTTTTCAAATCAGGGGTCATTGACAGCACAAGGGATTGGACATAACATAGTAGGGTCTGCCGATATTGAGGGACTCCACTACCGGACAGGTGATGGTGGTGAAACCCGGCCAACCGATGTTGCAAGTTTTGTTTCAGATGAAATATGGCTGAACATTAATATAAAAGGGAATAAGACCTATGAAAATAAAGATCATTTTGTGGTGTATTGGGGTATTTTTTCTTTTTCAAGGCATATGCCTTGCGGAAACTCCGCACCAGGTGGGGGATTTTGCCCTGGGAAAGGATATCGCTGATCACAAAGGGAAGGTAAAAATGGAGACCTCCATTCCCGTCCGCTACATGGCGTATATCAATGAGGTGGAAATCAGCAAGACGGAGGGGTTTAAAAGCGGACTCATCGCCTATGGCAACTGTGATTCACCGGGAAGGGTCGTGCGAATTAAGCTCAAATATGCCAATTCATCAAAAAAGTTTTACAATCAGCTCTTAAACATTTTTAAATCGCGATTCGGAAAACCCACGGAGTGGCGAGGCGATTCATTTCATATTGTCATTGCCTGGAAATGGTCCTTCACCGACCAGGAAAACAACCGAATCAGTATGATCTTGCAGCACAATACCAAGGATGAAGAGCAGAAGATTGGAAACTCCCTGAAACTCACCATGACGAACCTTTTCGAAGAGGAACGCACTTGTTTTGAGAGGAAAGAGCGGAAAGCGCAGGAGAAACCGGACAAATCCCGTCAGGGAAAAGGGAGTCATGATCGGGCTTATTGGGATCGACTCATTCCCCGTTAAGGACTCAATTAACTGACTCTCGGAAGGCCTCCGATCCCATGAATTGGCAGGAATTTGCCTGGTACGGCATTCGCTTTGAGGCCCCTGCACGCTGGCAGGTGGGGAGAATGGGGCCTCGCTACCTGATGCTCGAGGATGACGCCGGACCGGCCCTGGAACTCAAATGGGGAGAAGTCAAGGGCCGATTTTCTCATCAAAAACAATTGCGTCGCCTGGCGGCCCTCCAAGAAAAGAAAATCGGAGAACCTGTCAAAGCATGTCCTATCCCCCCTCAGTGGCAAGAGGCCCTAGGGAGATACAAAGCGACCGGATTTTCCTGGCAAGGAGAGGGGATAGGAGGGACGGGTGTACTCCTCTACTGCCCGGCGTGTCGGACGGCCACCCTGATCCAATTCTACCGCAACGGCAATCGCCAATCGGAAAAATTTCCCCAACGCATTTTAAATTCCTTTCGTGATCACCGCAAAGACAACCTGGTGACCTGGTCTCTTTATGATATTAAGGCCACACTTCCGGATGATTTCAAACTAAAGCAGTACCGTTTTGAAGCGGGAGAGTTTGAGCTGGCCTTTGCCTCGAAGGGGCAGTCTCTTAACTTGCATCGATGGGGCCCGGCAACGACTCTGCTAAGTGAACGTGATCTGATCCAGTTTGCAAGGATGTTGATCCCCAATCCCCGGGGGGCTGGGAATCCTAAAAACTTCGGGGACGGCAAAGCTGTTGAGTGGCGAATTGATCCGCCTGCTACCCCATGGGGGCAATGGTGGGGCAGGATTAATCGAAGGCCCACATTCCAGTGGCTGCGTCTGTGGCATTTACCAAAGAGAAATCGAATTTTGGGGGTCAAAATCTGGGGGCGAAGCCCGATAAATCCCCGATTCCTCGATTGGGTTTGCGAAGGTTATGAGAGTCTTTAAGAGAAAAAGCCATGACGTGGGGATGACGCGCGCAGAAGCCCTTAAATTTGCACCGGTCAGAAGCACCCGAATCCAGGAGAGCCATTTGGAATCCGGGGAGATCATTTTGAGCTATCCTGTAGACATCAAGCCCTGGGTCGACCGAATCGCCAAACGGTTCGGCGTGAAGGAGAGCAAGCCCATCGAGAAAAAACTCCAGCTCGATGAATTTGGGACGGTCGTTTGGGAACAAATCAATGGAGAGCGTTCGGTGAGACAAATCATCCAATGGTTTGCTAAAAAGTACCAGCTGCACACAAAGGAAGCGGAGGTCTCTGTGACCCGTTTTTTGAGGGAGCTGGGAAAACGGGGACTCATCGGGCTAAAGTAGAAAAAGTAAAGACGGCTCATTCGATGTTTTTTTTCTTTTGACATCGGGGATTTCCCTTTTACTCTAATTCGCCAGAATGCCCCACCCCGTCGAAGATCCCGCATGGCGGGGGAAGAGCGGGGAGAACCCTCGTGCTTTGTACGAGACTGAATGGTTCCTTTTAATTTCCCCTCCCTTGATGGGAGGTGCTGACTGTAGATGTATAATTTCTTACAGTCAGCCGGAGGGATGGAAAAAACAGGTATCACCCCCACCTTAATCCTCCCCCATCAAGGGGGAGGAGAGAGTTTGGTGGTTGAACGAGATGCCCCGTGCGGAAGCACGGGGAGGTTTTACTCTTCCTGTCTTCTGTAGGAGCAAGCTCCTGCTTGCGATAACTTCGCAACCGGGAGGTCGTTCCTACAAGTAGGAGATAGCTTCAACAGGGAAGGGCGAATGGAGTGTACAACAGTATAAAATCCCCCCTTGCCCCCCTTTTTGAAAAGGGGGGGAACACTTACACTCCAGCCTTGCTCATTGAGGCCATAGGTGTGCTGATACGAATTCAGGCCTTCATAAGTTCCCCCTTTGACAAAGGGGGACAGGGGGATTTAATAAAAAGGCCAATCGGAACATATTTCCGACAATTACTATAATACAGAGATAACTATTTTGGGGGCTCATGGAAAACAGATATTACTCCAAAAAGTCAGATCGCTATTTTTCAAAACGGTTGGATTTTTTGATCTATGCGCATGATGGGCGAGGACTTGGCCATGCGAGTCGAAGTATCGCCATCGGCATTGCCCTGCGGCGCCTTTTTCCAAAGTGCAGGACATTATTTCTTTCGGGGTGTAAGGAGACCCGCGCCCTGATAGGTCCGGCGCCTCTGGATTGGATGAAACTTCCCTCCTATGTGACAGAAGTGGTTGAAGGGCAGTCCCAAGGACGCGATGGTGATTCAAGGTTTAACAAATCGGTTTTGACCATTCTGCGTTCTGATACGTTGGCCTCAATAGTCAGGATTTTTCAACCACGAAATATCCTGGTTGATCATGCACCACCGGGCAAAAGAGGTGAATTGCGACGGGCGCTGGAAGAGACGGAAGGAACAGATACCCGATGGGTCCTCGGTTTGAGGGGCATCATAGGAAACGACAGCAATGTCTTGTCGGACAATTCGATCGAAATCTTTAGAAAATACTATCAGTCCCTTTTTTGGTACGGTGATTCAGAAGTCCTGGGTCGAGACGCTCTCGATGCCGTGGCGAGTCGCTTTGGTGTAAAACCTGTAGAGACGGGTTATGTCTCCAGATTGAAGGAACTCAAAGACCTGCTTCCGACAGATAAAGGTTCCATAGCGGGAACCATTGCGATTCCTTGGGGGAATGAAAAGACCTGGGTGTTTTTGGAAAATATATATTCTGCACTGCGTGCTGTTGGTGACCGATATGGTCTCTGGCACCTTTATGTTGCCCGAGACAAGAGAGACGGCATTCAGGAACGCTTCAGGGATCTCTCATTCTGCTCTGTCCGGGAGGTGAGTGAAAAGTATGTGACCTCCCTTCTCAATTCAAAAATGTCTGTGCTGTATGCAGGATACAACAGCCTTTCCGATATCCTCGCGGCTCAGGTCCCCGCTGTAATGCTCCTGAGAGAGGTTGGTGACAAGGAACAGGAACGTCATCTTAAAAGATTGATGTCTTATACAAAGGATGCCATTCAGGCCCTTGAAGAATCGAAGACGGACGCCCCAACCCTCCAGGCGGCATTAGAAAAACAACTCCATGCTCCCCCGTTCGAGAATCAAGGCATCAATATCGGAGGTGCTGAGATCGCTGCTTCCATCCTAGGAAAAGGGGTATTGTGTGAAGAATGAGGGGGGAAGTTCACCTCTTTTGTCCCGTGAGGTTGTTTTTTATACCTTAAGGAGAGCTTCATCCATATCAGAAACGATAGGGATAAAGGTGTCAAACCCGGCTATTTCAAAGACCTCTTTGACGTAATCCTGCATAGAGCAAAGAATAAGCTTGCCTTCACTCGGTTTGAGTTGCCGGAGCGTCTTGTTGACGACTCTCAAACCGGCGCTTGAGATGTATTCAAGGGCTCCAAAATCTATGATTAATTTGTTTGTGCCATTTTCAATGGTCTCCAGGATTTTTCCCTCAAATTCGGGTGATGTGTTGGAATCAAGTCGACCGTTTAGCCGAAAAATCGAAATATCATTCTGCTTTTCTTCTGTAATCTCCATTGAATCTCCTCCTGGTGTTTCACTGTTCTTTATAAACCATTTTGAGTCTATATAAAAGTACTTTTTTTATATCGCTTGCGCCAACAACCCTTCGAGGGCTTCAGGGTCTCTGGTCCTTTCTAACGCCTCAGTGTCAAACGATTCAAGTAGATTCTACTATGCGTTTCTTCATCGTCAAAACGTTTTTATCACCAATTCTTTCGTAATGGACATCGTCCATAAAGCGTCTCATGAAATGGCAGCCGAGCCCCCCTATTCGGCGGTCCTCTATGGGGCATTTAAGATCAGGCACGTCCGCTTCCAGAGGATCAAAAGGAATCCCGTCATCTTCGATGCAGATATTCATTTTGCCGTTTAGAGGCCAGATGGTGATTTTGATCCAATGCGCTGCCTTGTCTTTGTACCCATAGGATACGATATTCGTGAAAATTTCCTCTAGAGCGAGATTGATCTGGAAGATGCCTTTATTCGTCATTCCAAAGGAGTTTCCCAGGGATTCAAGGTGCTCTCGCAGCTTATCCAATTCGGTTAACACGTTCTTGAACTCAAGAAAAACCTTGTCTTCACCCATCAGGATAGGCTCCTATTAGGTTTTCTTTTGCAGCAGAGGTTCCGGGTTCTTTTTTTGACATGATGGGAATCGTTCTGCACAATTCGGCTTATATAATAATTGTCAGAAATATGTTCCGATTGGTCTTTTTATCAAATCCCCCTGTCCCCCTTTGTCAAAGGGGGAACTTATGAAGGCCTGAAATAGTATCAGCACACCAATGACCACAATGAGCAATGCCGGAGTGTAAACGTTCCCCCCTTTCAGAAAGGGGGGGCAGGGGGGATTTTATACTGTCGCACACTCCTTCCAATCGGAACATATTATTGACATCAGCTATAGTAAGTGACTTTCAAGCTGAAGGAGACATTCATCCGGACAGCAAGAATTCCGATCTCAAAGAAGGCTAAATCCCGCCATTTGTCTGCAATTCTCACAGCCTTCCGTGCTCGAGGCGAGGAAACGCCCTTCTATAGAACTTATATTTTCAACCACGGATTTGGTGATTTTTAGCATCAATTCCGGAAACTGCTCCATTGTTGCTATGAATTTATCACGGGTCAGGATGAGACAGGAGACATCGGCCAAGGCCTTCAATGAAAAACGACGGCGCATGTTGCTCAGAAGGACCAGACCACCCAGAAAATCCTCCGCTTCATATTCACGGATCATATGATCGCCGCTTTCATCCTTGTGTTCGAGTCCGGCCTTTCCGGACAGGATATAAAACGCCTGGCCGTCATCATCATCCTGCTGAAAGAGATATTCCCCTACTTTAAAGGTTTCCCTGGTGCATATATAGGCGAGCACCTTTAGGCTTTCGAGGGGAAGGCCGGCAAAAAAATAGATGTTACGCAGGAGTTCAAGATTTTGTTGGAACTCGCTTGTTTGATGGCCTTCATTTTTTTCCAGTGACGAGTTCATGAAACGCTCCTTTCTTGGCAATAAGTTCGTCGTAGGTTCCCGTTTCGATGATTTCCCCGGCTTTCATGACGGCGACTCTGTCATAGGTCTTGGTAGTGTCCAGTCGGTGAACCACAGAGATGATGGTTTTTTCCCTCAACCGGGTATCGATTTGGTTTTGTATGCGCGCCTGGGATTTATTGTCAAGAGCAGAAGTGGCTTCATCCATGATCAGCATCTTAGGTGATTTTAGAAAAGCTCGAGCAATGGCCAGCTTTTGGCGTTGCCCGCCGGAAAGCCTGTCCCCTTTTTGGCCCACCTGGAATTGCATGCCGATTTCCACGATGCGTTCCAAAAGATCCTCTTCAATGAGGAGTTGAATGATACTTTTATCGATCTTCTCCTGGGCGTCCTGTTTTTCTGTTTTCGGTTTCCCGAATAGAATGTTGTTCAGGATGGTCTGTGAATGGCTGTATTCGGATATGTCGATGAAAGAAATCGCCTCAGGATCATCCGCGGAAATCCTCTCCCTGAACAGGGCCCTTCCCTCCAGAACGAGATTTCTCAGCATATCGGGCATGCCAATCATCTTGTGCCTGCCCGGGGTAAAACGGAGAGCAACTTTCAGGAGTCGCCCCTGGTCCTCGGGGGAGAGTTGATGCAGCTTTTTCTCTTTAAGGTCATCCACCAGGTCCTTATAGCTATCCAGTTCCTCCGGATCGATGGGGCTCTGCTCGAAAAACACCTTGTCGGGCGGAAGGTTTCCCAGGATATCCACAGTCTGTCTGGAGAGCTCGGAGCCCAGGCTTAAAAGGGGTCTCCTGAGATCGGCTTTGTCTAAGAATTCAAGAAAATATTTGTTTTTGGGCAGCCTTTTGTCGCTGAAGTCCTTCTTATTAGCGGTGCCGAAGATGAGATTCTCTGAAATGCTGGAGTGGTAAAGGTAGTTGTCTTCATTGAAAAATTCAACATAGTCGGCAAGGGCTTCACCGAAATCGCGCTGAAAACTACTGCGGACGCGGTTGATGACCGGCGCCAGGTCTTTATACTTGATCGGATCAAGGAGGGCATTCAGGCCGAAACGCAAGACATCGGGGAAAACCCCGGTCTGTTGGAGGACCTCGATCTGATCGTCGAGACTCGGCAAGCCGTCTCCTTTCCCGTCACCGTCCTCTTCGCTCAATGAGGTGCATGAATAGAGGAGATTGTCCTCGATGGTGCCGTCAAAGATAAAGGGCGCCTGGGCAACAAAACCGACATTGTGGACCACGTCCGATTTTGTGAGGTCCGCAACCTCCTTTTGGCCTATCAAGACACTACCCCCCGTATACTTGTAAAGCTGGCCGATGCACTGGGCCAAGGTGCTTTTGCCGCTCCCGGAAAAGCCTACCAGGGCCAAATGCTTTCCGGATTCCAGAGAAAGGTCAATGCCGTGAATTAATCGAATGCCGTCCTCGGTCGCAAAGGCCAAATCTTTTACTTCGAGACCCACGTCCAAATCATAGGGTGCCCGGCCCTCCGGTTTGATGGCGTGCTCGGGTGGGACGTCGAAGTATTCCATGCTTTTCTTGTAGCCGACGTTGGAATCCTGGTAAAGCTGGTAAAAGTTAATCAGCTCTTTCCAGGGATCATATAACTTCTCCTGGGCGGATATGAACGCAACCAGGGCTCCTAACTCCAATTGACCGTTGATGGCCAAATATCCACCGACAAGAAAAATAAGGAAGGGACTCAGTTGGATGAAAAAATTATTCGTGCTTTTGACCCCGAATCTCCAGAGACTCCAGACAATCCTGATCTTCAAGAGTTCATCCACTATTTTTCCAAATTTCCTGGATTCCATGTGGTAGGACCCATTGCCGTGAATTTCGTGAATGCCTGAAATAGACTCTGTGATCCTGTTTGACAAGGTTCGTGTTGCATCCACGCGCTTTTTGTTGGCCTTGTTTGCCCGTTTCTGGAGGAGGGGGATCACGAAAAGAATGAAGGGATAAATGACAAGGGAGATGCCCGCCAACCAGGGATTGAGAAAAAACAGGTATACAGCAAATGCGACAAGGGTCAAAACGCTGGTCACGGGAACGCCCAGGGACATGCCGGCAAAATCTCCGGCTGAGGAGAGTTCTTTTACGAGGGAGGAGACCACCAGACCGGACCCGGTCTTTCTGAAAAAGTTGAGAGGAAGGGTCAAAATGTAATTGAAGAGATCCTTTCTCATATTTGCCAGGGTCCGCTGGCTGATCAAAATCTGGATGACATTGATGAGGTATTTGAGCGCGCCCGCAAGCACAACAGCCCCCAGATACATCATGCAGTAAGTCATCAGCAAATCTATTTTTCGTAAATTGATCGCTTCGTTGATGATTCTCCTCTGCATTTCTATGGGAAAGACCCTGGCGAAGACCGTTACGGCGATGACACAAACGATAGCCACCTGAAGCTTGACATTTCCCGGAAATATCCAGGAAGGCATCGACCTTTTGACCACTGGGGGTTGGGTTTTTTTCATTACAAATTGACCTCCTCCTGAAATCAATCGATTGAAATTTTGCGGAGCTTGGCTATCCCGGCTTGTACCGAGATTTGAGAGGGGCGGGATACCTAAGACCCTGTCACTATAGAATATAGATATGATGACTATGGATAAAAGCTTTTGGTCAGCCTAATATGATTAGATAACGATGTCAAGATGTTCGAAGTCCCCTGATCACCATCAAGGCATAAATAAAAGCACGGTATAGGGTTTAAGGTATACGGTATTTGATGATGGCCTAAGGCACAGGGCACAAGGCTCAGGGTAATTCGAAATACCTTTTTTGCCTTGTGCCATGCGCCTTACGCCCTGTGCCTTTTGTTAATTATACCGTTATCCTTTCTTTTATTTGCTGGTGATCAGGATTACTCAATAAACTTCTAATTTCATACCTGATAACTAAATGTAGGTGATGGATTTAGGGGTTCGAAGGAAAAGGAAGTTGTTTCTAGAGCAAGAGGCCGGAAATACATTAAGAAGTGGGAGGGACGAGAGAAGCACCCTTTCGCGACGAACGGGCATCTTCCAAGATTCTGGTTACTGCTTGGTCATAGGTGAAACTGGAAGTGACCAACGCCATCCCTCTGTTTGCAATGCGCTCTTGTTCGAGCGGCTTATCCAAATAGCGTTCGATCAGAGAAAAAAGTTCTTCTTCTGTCCGATACCAAACAAGGTGCTCATGATTCTCGAAGACCGTTTCTAATCCAGGTGAGTATCTCTGGATAAGGAAACCGCCGCAAGCCATGGTGTTGACCACACGGTTAGAAAAGCAGGCCTCCAGGTGGACCCAAGCATCGTCCATGAGCCCCAGTGATATCCTGGCCTGCCCCACAAGTCGGCTATAATCCGCGTCGTAGGTCTGGGGCAGCGCATTGAGCTTGGTTTCCTCCCATCCTCTCCCTGCCACGGTAAGGTCGAACCGCCCATGGATCTTTTCGAGGAGATCCAAACGGGATGGACTGTTGTTGTTGCCGATAAAGAGCAGGTCATGTTTTTTCTCGGACTTCACGGCCCGGAATACTTCCGTGTCGGTCCCACAAGGCATATAGTGAAAGTTTGTCATTCCACGTGATCTATTCTGCCTGACGTGGGTCTTGTTTGTAACGTAGATATGGTTTACCACATCACTCAGATCATTGTGATAGGTCGAGTAGCGGGCATCTCCATAGAAGACGGAGATAGTGCAGTCCAAGTCCTTTTTAACCCGAGCCAGAAATTCCGGGCTGATAGCGCCTTTCTTGACGCTACCGCCCATGTGAATGTGATTCGGCCTGGTCGCTTCTATAATAGGGGCAAGGGTCTCGATAGGTTCCCGGATATCAAAGTCATGGGTCGTTCCCTGTTTTTTGAATGCCTTGAGCCAGTAGGGATTGGAATTTTCTTTCCGGAAAAGATCGATGTAGAGAAAAGTCCATTTCTCTTTCGTGCCACTCTTTGCTGGAGACAGTGAATATGCCCTCTCTTTGATCGGCAAGAAATCCCGGACAAGCTGAGCTGCACGATGCTTGTAGGTGTTTGACAGGGCAATCTTTCGGCCCTTTATCATCAGTTTTTCCCGTTCAATAGGGTTCTCCAAATAAAAGGTGACCAACTTCTGCAACTGTTCGGTAGATTCGTACTGGGGTACTGCCCGACCAAAGATCTTCTCAATCCCAATATTCTTATCGGAGATCACAAAACCTCCGCCGGCCAGAATATCGAACATTTTATTCGAAACAAATCCCTCCCTGGCCATATCAGGGTGGTGGTCGTTCATGGTGATGCGAGCGGAAGCGTAGAGTTCCTCCAATTTGTGATAGTCCCAATATTTGCCCCCATAGTGTTTGTCTGGAAGAAGTTCCTTCCAGAGGTTGCCCCAGACCTTAAAGTCATGTGTGGTCTCTCTCAAATCCCGTACTACGCCACGCCCGTCTGATCTGCTGGATCGGGCATTTCCAAGGAAGATGATATCATGCGTTAAGGGGACCTTTAAGGGCTTCTTGGAGGTCGAGGCGATCATGGCTTCAATATTGGAGTAGCCCATGGCTTGGAGCTTAGGTATGAAAAGTTCCGAGGCACAGAAAATTTTATCGAAATGCATCAGGTTATTGGGGGTGACTAGGTCGGGATGGCTGTACAACCAGACCAGGTTATAGGTGTGCTCCGGCAGGGGCGGGTTCTTCACAGGGGAACCGAAGAGGTGAAGAATGACATCGGGGTCTTTTTCCACCAGGGATAATCCCAATCGAACAAACGCCCTGCCAAGTTCAAGTTTCACCCAGTGATCACCCCACAATTGACGGTTCGGGTCTGTGTCTGAAGGGGCCTTTATCCTGATGGTCACCCGGCTCTTCCTTCGCAGGCGATCCAGCTTCTTTTGAACGATCCTTTCATCCTCTCGCTGAACCGGTTCACGTGAACGTTTCATATAAATTTCTCCAAATTAGAACACCATACCCTTCACACGTCCTTGCTTTTATTATATTATTTCGGCTAATGCAAGCAACCAAAGTTGATAACCATGACAGCACAATTATGTTTGTCTCATGGAGAGTTGAGTGATACAATTCCATTTAATTTTTAAGGGATCTTAAGCCAACGAGTGTAACTGGGTTTTTCATGGATTTTAAAATGATAACTGGGAGAAATCAGCCATGAGGAGTGACAAAAAAGAGGAGAAAGAATCCAAGATAGCAGGTCGCCTGAGACAACTCATCAAAGCCAACCAGTCCTTGGCGCATATAGAAGGGTTGAAGGGACTCTTGCCGGAGCTTCTGGGCCTGGTCAGGGACGTCACCGGTGCGGAGGCCGCATCTCTCCTTCTCTATGATCCTGAACGCAATGTCCTGAAATTTGCGGCGGTCCAGGATGAAGTCTTGGGAGAGAAGGCAAACGAAATCCTCCAGAAAGCCATCGAGCTCAAGATGGGGGAAGGCATTGCAGGTTGGGTGGCGGAAAACCGGCAATCCATCAATATTGAGGACGCGCAGACCGACTCCAGATTTTTCAAAAAAGCGGACAAGAAAACCGGATTCACTACACGAAACCTTCTCTGTATCCCGATCCTGTATGGTGAAGAAATCCTGGGAGTGATCAATGTGCTCAATTCCAAGGATAAGCCATACTTCGACGCAGAAGATCAGGAGATTCTAGAGAGCTTTGCTGATCTGGGGGCCGTGGCGATTATCCGATCCAGGTTATTGGAGACCCGGCTCAAACAACAAAAAATGCAGATTCAGTTGGAGGCGGCATCCAAAATACAGTCTCTTTTCTGGCCGAAGATTCCGGAAATGGGTGAAGGAAGCTATGCCTGGGCGGTGTCAATCCCAGCCGCCTTCGTGGGCGGGGATTTGTACGATGTCATCCCTTTACCGGACGGCGATTGGCTGGTCTATGTGGCCGATGTCTCCGACAAAGGCCTCTCCGCCGCTTTGATCATGGCGGCACTCTCCACACGCATCCGGAGTGAAGTCCCCCTGCATGATGAGGTGGACAAACTGCTCGAGGCCGTAAATCGTGACGTCTATGACCTGATGTCTGAAGAGGGATTTTTTGCAACGATCATTCTCGGAAAATACTCTCCGGCGACGGGGAAAATCCAGTTCACTTTAGGGGGGCACTTCCCCCCTATATGTATAGGGAGGGACGGCGTGAGCCATATCCCGGAGATGAAGGGGATATCCTTGGGTATTTCACCGGAGGCCACATACAGGAAGGATGAGATCACGCTTTCACCCGGTGAATCGATCCTCTTTATGACTGACGGGATCACTGAAGCGGAAAACGTACAGGACGAATTATTCGGAAACCGTCGTATCCTGGATTACATTCAAAAAACCGAGGGCCCACCCTGGGGAGAAGGCCTTTTGAAAGAGGTCAAAGGCTGGCGAGGTATGAAAGAGGCGAACGATGACACAACCCTGATGGAAATTTGGAGGGTAGAAAAATAAAGGAAGGAGTCAAGGATTCCAGGGGTCGAGGATTCAAGTGAATTTAACCTGCCAAAAAAAAACGGCAGGTTAAAAACAAATATCGAATATCGAACAAGGAATTTCGAATTATGAAGTGGTTTTCCTTCGACATTCGTTATTCCTTGTTCGATATTCTGCGGTTCTATTTTGTTCACTCGGCCCCTCCAACCCAATTAGTATATAGCTCTCCAGTGTGTAGGCCGAAAATCCATAATGATCAAGTTTAGGGTGTAAGGTTAGGTGAGGCTTAGATCTCCCCATTCATATTGAACGAGGGCCACCATGGTGATGGCAGCCGTCTCCGCCCTGAGAATTCGGTGACCCAGTGAGACAGAAATAAAACCCTCTTTTTCAGCCATCTCCATTTCTTCATTGGAAAACCCTCCCTCAGGCCCTACCATCCCGATAAATTCTTCGTGAGGGCATTTCTGTTTTAGGATTCCATCTTCGCCATCGACAGAGGAGGATCGGAGAACGCTCTTCAGGGATCGAGATTCTTCACCCTCCCAGAGAATAACCCTTAGGGCGTTATCACCGCCCCCTTGACTCGCCAGATCATGAAAAGAATTCAACGGGTAGATGTTAGCCGGTGTGACTCTACCGGATTGTTTGGCTGCAGAACGGGCCACCTCACGCCAGTGCCTTACTCTCGCCCTATATCCCTCTTTATCAGGTCTCACAACCGTTCTTTCAGAAAAGAAAGGGACAATGAGATCTACACCCAACTCAGAAGTTTTCTGAATCAGATAATCCATGGGTTGGGATTTGAGAATAGACTGGAACAGAATGGTTTTGATAGGGGAGGGAGGGGGCGTAGGGAGGGGGCCTTCAAGGGCGACCCTGACTTCCCTGCGATCTGCTGATTCAATCAGCGCACGGAAGTGGGCGCCCTTATTATCCATGAGGATGAGTCGGTCCCCCCGTCCCATCCTGAGGACCCTGTGAATATGTTTGGCCTCTGAACCCGTAATCGTACAGAATCCTTTTTCGGCCTTTATTTCTTCAAGAAAAAACCGCCTCAAATACTCCGGGCTCCAATCTCAGGAATAATCTTCCCGAATTTTTGGGTTCCAACCCCTTTGAGTCTGGGCGTACCATGCAAAATTCAAGGGGGAGCGAGGTTACCCTCCGATTCACTATGCCTTCTGAAAGACATAGTTCATCTGGCCGTTAGGAAGCTGGTTAACAACCGTCGTCATCTCCATGCCCACTGATATCTCATCCTCTGACAGGTCAGGGGCGAGCCTTCCGAACACCTTATAATCCCCGTAGTCCAAGAGGGCAATAGCGTAAGGAAGGTCGTCACCGAATCCGACAGGTGCGTATTCCAGTTTGCTGTAAGTAATGAGTTTTCCGGTCCCTGAGACCTCAAACCATTCCATATTGCTGGAGAGGCATTGATAGCAATCGGCCCTTGCAGGGAAGAATGAAAGGCCACAGTCCTTACATTTGGTCCCGACCACCTGCCCCTTTTCCAAATAGTCCACGAAATCATTGATCTTCGTTATGGAGGTAAAGCTTACCGTCCCGAATTTCTTGAACCGATCATCCACTTCTCTGATTTTCTTTCCCATGGTTTACCTCCCGAGGACGGTGACATTGCCATAGAGGCCCACACCACCGATGTTATGTACCAGTCCGATTTCCGGATCTTTGACCTGCATATCCCCTGCCTCACCTCTGAGCTGGAGAACGATTGTCCTGATTTGAGACCCACCGGTCGCTCCGATAGGATGACCTTTTGAAAGCAAACCGCCATCCACATTGACGGGGATGCTCCCCTCCTTGTAGGTCTCTTTGCCTTTGATCAACTCTTTTCCTTCGCCCGGCTTTGCAAATCCAAGATTTTCATAGGCCATTAATTCGGCGATAGTAAAGCAGTCATGAACTTCGGCAACATCGACATCTTTAGCGGAGATCCCTGCCATTTTGTAGGCCTGCTCGCCCGCTTGCTGGGCGACGGTCAAGCCCGAAAAGAGATCCCTGCCCGCCATGTTCACCGCTGTGGAGGCAGATCCCAAACCGAGGATCCAGACCGGTTTTTTGGAAAATGATTTTGCTTTTTCCTCACTGGCTACGATGACGCAGGAACTGCCATCTGCGTTGGCGCAACAATCACCTACTCGAAGAGGGCTGGCAACCGGCCCGGACATCGCATTGTCCGGATCGGAAAACATTTCAAAGTTAACCGGTTTTCGGTAAACGGCCTTCTCATTGATTTGACCATAAGTGGCCGCTTTCACCCTGATAAGTGCCAGGTCATCGGGGGTAGTCCCATATTTTTCCATGTGGCCCCTCGCGTACATCGCATAGTAAGCCGGCATCATGGTACCAAAAGGGCTTTCCCACTGGATGTCGGCGCCCCGGCCCATCCTTTCCTGGGATTCAGCGGACGAAATCTCGGACATTTTTTGGAATCCGATAACGACAACTACATCATGAAGCCCGGATTTTACGAGGGCATACGCTGTTCTTACCCCCATGCTGCTGGATGAACAGAGGGATTCCAAATAAAAGGTAGGCTGTGGGGTCAGGCCCAAATATTCTGCAAACACGCCGGCGGGAGATCGCTGTTTATCGTATTCCGGAGCGGAACAGATAATCGAAGCATCAATATCCTTTGCCGATATCTGTGCGTCTCCCATAGCATCTTTAAATCCATCAAAAGCCAGTTCCCTGATCGAGCCGGGATATCCCCGGACAAAGGGGGTCTGGCCCACACCAATAATTCCAATTTTTCCCATAGATAACCTCCCAGTAATAAGTCATGTGAAGAGCCCTTCACAAGGGCCTTGAATGAGAGGCCGGAAGGGCAAGTAAATGCAAATGAAACAAGTTCAAGCCGAAGGAAAAGAGTATAGGGAAAGATCTTTTCCCGGTCAAGTCAAAACGAGCCCTGATCTCCAGTAAGGCATCATCTGCGGCGTTGCCTTCGATCGCTCCTCTCGTTTGACCTTGAGGCTCTCGAAAGGCTTGCGGCGTATAAATAAAGAAACGGTATGCGGTATAAGGTATAAGGCCTAAAATCGTAACGATTGGAGAAATAATCACACTTTGACGTGAACCCTATACCTTAAACCATATACCGGACACCTTTTGCATACGCCTCAGTCGTCGCTCCTCGTCGCCTTGCATCTAATACCTTACTGGAGATCAGGAATACTCCAAAAGCTGCCATTTCCTTTTC
>JAQYVK010000048.1 GCA_030145585.1 Desulfatiglandales bacterium
TGTAGCGGCCTATCTCTCCGTAAGCCTGGCCAAAAGAGGGCATAAGGTGGGGCTGATGGACGTGGACCTTCATGGGCCGAGCATTCCGAGAATGCTGGGCCTTATAGGGATCCCACAACCCTCTGATCACCCCGGAAAAGCCGTTCCAATCAGTTATCTGCCCAACATGCAGGTGATATCCATTGAACCCCTCCTGGGAGAAAACAAAGATGTGGCCACCATCTGGAGAGGACCGCTCAAGATCGGCGTCATCAAACAGTTCATCGCAAATATGGAATGGCCGGAGCTGGATTACCTGATCATTGATTCCCCCCCCGGGACCGGTGATGAACCCCTGACCGTCGCACAGACCATTCCCGATGCCAAGGCGTTGGTGGTGACAACACCGCAGGAGATCTCTCTGGCCGATGTAAGAAAGTCCATTAGTTTTTGCCGGCAGGTCAATATGGAAATCCTGGGTATAGTAGAAAACATGAGCGGCCTTCAGTGTCCCCATTGCGGAAAGGACATTGAACTCTTTAAGACACGTGGCGGTCAGGTTATGGCAAAGCAAAACGGGTTAAGGCTTATGGCATCCCTGCCCTTTGAACCGGACATCGTTAAAGGGGGGGACATGGGAAGCATGGACAGTCTGGACAACGACCGGCTCTCCTTCACCCGGGAATTCAACAAGATGGTAGATCAGATCGTGGAACTCACGGCCTGAGGATTCGGAGAATCAAATCAGCATACAGAAGAATAAGGGAGCAATATATGAAGAAAGTCGCAGTTATAGGTTGTGGCGCATATATGGATGACGGTTATGGGTGCCCGGGAGAGTGGCGGTGTCTCAAAGCAGCTGCATTGGGAGAAGGGGATTTCGAGGAGCCTTCACAGGTCGTTGCGTTTCTCAAGTGTGAATGCCCGGGTAGACCTCTTGTCGCTAACATGGGCATGGCCGTGAAACTGTCCGAGATGAAACCGGATGTTATTCACCTGAGCACCTGTCTTGCCAATGCCAAGCCGGGGTGCCCCTACACCAATGCCGAAGACATGGCCAAGGCCCTGGAGGGCAAGACCGGAGTCAAGGTGGTCATGGGGACACACGATTATCACTGAGATTCGTGATCATCGTCAAACCGTCCTTCAATAAAAACTGTTATTCGGGAGAAATGATATAACGCCAAGAGGCCAGGGAATGGAGTATAAAGGTCATATCAAAGACCAATAATAACCCCTATATCGCCTATATAAGGCCTAATAGGATAATTTCCACTATTATTGATGAGCCAATAGCAATAATCTCGGTTGTTTTTATGTCAAAGAACGACTTTTCATTTATCAACGGTCCATTGTGACACCGTCTCTCTGGACCCGGTTTTTCACTAGTCAAAGGAGGTTATTATGGAAAGAAAAGCGATCTTTTTTGTTTTGGTGGCCGCCCTTCTGCTTCCCATACCGTCAGACCTGTTCGCTGAGGAATACCCCGGGGGTATCGGATTATCTGTTCTACAACTCTACCACCATGAAGGCAGGGATCACAGGGGGCCTATCGTCGTCTTGGATGTTCTACCCAAGGGTTCTGCTTTGAAGGCCGGCATAGAAAAGGGGGATATCATCACCCATGTGGACGAAGAATCCACCACCGGAAAAGACTATAAATACATTTTAGAGGAAATGCTTCGTGGGCCAGCCTATACAGAAGTCACCCTTACCATCAGAAGAACAAGCACCAACAAGAGATTCGATGTCACTCTAGATCGGGTCGAGAGCAAAGGCTTGTATTGAGGGAGCATTGAAGCTTGCTGCAGAACCCCGCTCATCGAGCGGGGTTCACAGACAAACCTATTCGGAAAATCAGATACCAAAGGGGAACCGAGGAAGAGGTTTCAAAAGAAGCTAAACATATTCTTTCATCCCTGCAGTCGAAAGTGCCTTAGTCATAAAAGACTTTGGACTCACCCACCTCTGCGACCTGATCCTCAAGGAGTTCAATGAGCATTGCACGTCTCACAAAGAATGCGTCCACTTCTGCAACACGCAGAAGGGATCCCAGAGTCTCCCTCACTAGGTCTTCGTCCATCTGCTTGAGGGCATTATAGAGGCTCCTGGAGCATCGGGATACCTTTTCGGGTGTCGGGAGAGACTCATCCATGGCAAAGGAACGGGTGTGGTCGATAAGCCAAAGGTTCCAGTCTTTGTCTATCAGGATGTTGCTCTGATTTCGGTCAATATTGTTAATGAGGTTATCAAAGACCCGCATGTCGTTGGACTGCCGGTTCCAGCTGGTGACGTCAGGGGGTTTTGTACCCTTCTTTCTTCGGTCCACCTCTTTGGTTGCTTTTTCCATCCAAAGCTGCACGGACCCGGACCTACCCTCAATCTCTCGATAAACCGTGGGCGGGATGTTGTTTAGACCGAGAATCTCGTTGATCTTGTATGCTGCCACCTCGCTTTCATAGCTATCGCGAAAATGCCGACTTGCCATGCTCAATGAATCGACGAGGCCCGGACGCCTAACCACGTTCTCCCAACGAAAAATGCTGTTCGCCCAGACCCCGTCGTTATCCAACACGACCTTCTTGTACTTGTTGACACCCTCCCGTCGCGTTTTTGATCGGGCCACCTCGGAGGAAGCTAGAAATTCCTCCGCGTCCTGAAAACTCTCGAAGGGCAAGGGGTCACCAGTAGGACCGACCCATGTATAATCCTCCGCTGGTCGTGCAATTGCGGAAGATGAGAGGGCAAGACCGGGCACAAGCGTGAAAAGTAACGCCAATCCGCATATAATTTTCTTTTTCATTTTATTATAAACACCTCCTTAATATCTCTCTGTAGGAAAACCGGATTCGTTTCGTCGCTATGATAGAAATAGACCATGCAAAAAAAAGACCCCACCTCTCAAAACGAGAAACGGGGTTTCTATCTTCTCCCCACAATCCAGTGTGGGGGAATGGGCCCTCAGCGCCCTTTGAAGCCATGAACTCTTTTATTCAGCGATAAGTCTGGGCTTTCTCCCCATCCCTTAGGTCGAGTCGAAAACTTTTTCATTTAGATTGCTGTTCAGGTCTTCTTGACTGAACCGAGTTATAGTGTTTTCAAATGGTTACATTGTCACTATGATATATCAGATGGCAACCATTTCTTAAGATTGAATAATTTTAGCAAAAATAGGAAGTTGTGTCAATATCAAATGAAGGGTTGACCGAAACTTCCCAAACCCGGACCCTCAAAGATACGGCCTGCGGCGCCAAGGATAAGGGTCCTTGACAGCATATTTTGTGGTTTCTTTTCCCTTGACACACAACCCCTTCTCCTCCTATATTCTCTAGATTCTAATGAAAATGCTTTTTAGGGAAGTATGCTAGGCATATACACCTGCCGCCGGAAAAGAAGTGATCAAGAAAAACCATGTATAACAACCCATAGGTACTGCTCTTCGGCCCGAGCGAGAGGAAAATGAAAAAGAAAGAGAAGAAGAATATTATCGATGAAATCATCAAAATCAAGAATGAACTGGTAACCGAGAGGATCAACGAGATCTTCAGAACAAAACCGGAATATTACCGGACGGAACTGGCCATGTTAGGGTTTGAGTGGCTTGATGATGATTACCCAGATGAAGTGGAAGAAGAAAACAATGCCGCTCCTGAGAACAAAGATCAAGAGCTACTTGTTGCCTACTTTAATGGAGAGGTTGAGCTTTCGGATGAACTCATGAAAGTCTTTCTGAAAGAGAAACTGAGCAATAGACCCAACTATGCCTTGCTCCGTCGATACTTCAGGCAAGGGAATGGAAACTTAAAGATCCTCATCTACCACGGACTTGAAATAGACCCGACCGATGATGGTTTTCTAAATGATCTTTCGCTGATTCATGAGTTTCATCCCATGCTTGGGGAATTGATAGAACGCTACACCGAGGCGTGCAAAATTCAGGAAGATCTGGATTCCTTTAGCGAACTTGCCCAGGATTTCTTTTACAATACAACGCTAGATGGGTATGAGGCCTATCATGCCTTAAAAGAAATCTATGGCTCAGACACCCCTAAAGGAAAGGTCATCGACTCTCTTGTTTACATGGAAGAGGCTTTGAGTCGGCAACCTTGTGTAGAGCATTAGGCTTTTCATATTACGTGATTATGGCAAGGCAACATCAACAGTACGCCAAGTACCCACCAGAGGTTTAAAAGTCTGAACATGAAATTAGTTAACAAATTAAAATAGTTATAAGGCTTTGTGGGTAAGCTGTATTCTTCTGGTCAAAAGATTTGTACTTTTCAGGTTTAAAGAAACCAACCTCCGTAGGGGTTGGTTTCTTTTTTTTACCCTACCCTCCGGCAATCTCTGTCAGACTTCGGTTTGTCTTTTTGTGTCGAGGTTCCCTTTGATGTCTGAACGGCTTTGGAAGTCTTCCGGATAGTCGGTCTCCCGACCGTCCGGTTCCCACGCTCATCTGTCCGGTGGGTTATGCGGCAGACAAACCCAAACTAGAGGAGCATCAACGATCTGAAAGATGAGGACGGGGCTTGATTGACCAATGATTTTAAGCCTTTTCATGCGCTAATTCGACGTTCTTTGCCAATTCTCCGCTCTGCACCGCTCCGTTGCCCGTGGCTCATATACCCCATAGGAATGCCCTCCTCAGAATAAATCAGTATGACGTCTTTAGCAGGAAGCCGAAAAGGAAGCTCCCCTATGTCGATCTTCGTCCTTCGGTCCTTGTTTTGTCTTCGATCACCACCATTTCGTCTCTCAAAATAGCTTTGAAGAAAAGTTGTTTCACTGGCCTTTTCATCTCTCTTGGCGCGCCCTTGTCGTATTTCGACATAAAAAATAGCCTGACATCCTGAGCACTTAGCAGCCTTTCTGGTTTTGTAATCGGTTTTAGAACCATCAACCACATATACAGATTTACATTTGGGGCAACGAATTTTCATTTAGACCCTCTTATTTGCGGGTAGCCGGAAAAAATACGAAACCACATTCTTCCCGAAGAAAGTTTAGAAAATTTCGCCTTGTGTGTCAAATATAAAACACCACAAGATGTTGTGGGCAAGAGTCTTGGCCGAGTATCTCATCTCCTTCCTTCGGACCTGTAATGGTAAAACATGGCGGAACAATCAAAAGAACAGGTCTTAAAATAAGAGGGGTAAATTCTGCCCCAATGATTATCGCCAATAAAAACAATCACTTGAACCCATATATTCTTGACTTCTTTCTCTCAGTTGGCCTACCATCCGTGGAACTTCGGAGGAAGGGTTGGCAGAAAAGGCATGACATCTTGCAAAAAAGAAGAAGTATGACTAATCTGTGTGGATAGA
>JAQYVK010000049.1 GCA_030145585.1 Desulfatiglandales bacterium
AACTCCATGGGCGACCGTCCCATTACATCCTGTTCTCTGACTTCATAGATCTCTTTGAAGGCCTCGTTGATGAAAACCACCTTGAGATCGCGATCATGCAAAACAACGGCTGCCTCGATGCTCTGTACGATGCCGCTTAAAATCCGTTCACTGATCTTCTCGAATGGTTCTACAAGGATTTCTCTGGCTTCGGCCATTGAAGGATTCCTCTTTTATTGATTTATTATAGTCTTTGAACACAATTCATAAGTGCCATTCTTAAGTGCTTGAGACATCTCTTAACTTAGGTAATATAAGCGTTTCATTTACCCGAAAAAGGAGCGTTTATGAGTCAATACACGCTTTTAACTCCAGAATTAAGATACCAGATTTCTACATTTTGGAAAGCAGTTTTTTACGGGGTGAATTTATTTGCCTGTGCCGAAGAGGGTACTGAGATTGGTTGTTAATGCAGAAGAGATGAAATAAATCATACCAAAGTACGCTGGTATCACAAATACTAAACCAACAACATAGATATAAAAACAGTCAACTTATGTCTTCTCTCACTTACCTTTTTTAGTATAGCCTCCAAGATAGGCCTTTTTAACTCCCTCATTATCAGCTAATTCCTCTGTATTACCTTCCAGAACGATGCTTCCCACTTCCAGGATATAAGCCCTGCTGGCCAATTTGAGGGCCAGTCGGGCATTCTGCTCGACGAGCAGGATACTAACCCCTCCTTGATTGATATTCATGATGATGTTGCCGAGCTCTTCTATAATCAGGGGCGATAACCCCATACTTGGCTCATCCATCAATAGTAGTCTTGGAGAAGCCATAAGTGCGCGAGCAATCGCCAGCATCTGCTGTTCGCCTCCACTCAGGCTCCCCGCCAACTGTCCAAGTCTCGCCTTCAATACAGGAAAGTGTTCGTACATGGCTTCAAGATCTTTGGCGATTTGATCTCGGTCGCTTCTCCGATATGCTCCCAATTTGAGATTTTCAAGCACCGTCATCGGCGCAAATACGATCCTTCCTTCCGGAATATGGGCTATGCCGAGTTTAACGATTCGGTGAGCCGGTGTTCTGTCTATTCTCTTACCTTCAAATCGTGTTTCACCGGAGGTCGATAAGGTTAAGCCGGAAATGGTCTTCAATGTCGTTGTCTTGCCGGCACCATTGGCACCAATGAGTGTAACGATTTCTCCTTCCGACACATCGATGGAACAACCCTTTAATGCCTCGGCCCTTCCATAATGCACCCGTAACTCTTTGACCTCAAGAAGCAGCATTTGCACTCACCCTAAATGAACAAAAAAAGTGGTCTTATTTTAGCCCTATGAAATTTATCTCATATCTCCGCTTTCCCCAGATAGGCCTCAATCACCTCGTCGCTCTTGAGGACTTCGTTTGGGCTGCCTTCCATAAGCTTTCGCCCGTAATTCAGGACGACGATCCTGTCGCACAAACTCATGATGACCTTCATGTCGTGTTCAACAACGACAATGGTCAGGCCCTTTTCTTGAATCTTTCTGATCAGCTCGATCATGGTTTCTGTTTCAGTCGGGCTCATTCCGGCAACCGGTTCATCCAAAAGCAGCAGTTTGGGTTTCGTGGCCAGGGCCATGCACACCCCCAGAATCTTTTGATGTCCGTGGGATAAATTTTCTGCCTGTTCGTCCCTCAGTTTTTGAAGACCCATAAATGTCAATATTTCAAGGGCATCTTTCCTGAACGCTCTTTCTTCCTTCAGAGCCGATGGGGTGCGTAGTAATCTTTTCCAGTACTTTGTTTTATACCGCATGTGGTATCCGATAAATACGTTATCGAGGACACTTAATCTTTGAAACAGGGTTGAGGCCTGAAAGCTCTGGTCTATCCCAAGGTGTGATACGTCGTGGGCCTTGAACCCCGTTATGTCCATCCCTTCAAAGAACACCTCACCACTTGTCGGTTTGAGGAAGCCGTTGATGAGATTGAAAAGGGTACTCTTCCCAGCCCCATTGGGCCCGATGAGCCCAACAATCTCTGACGAATCAATATGTAAATCGACCTCATTAACGGCCACGAGTCCGCCAAAATGTTTAGTCAATTTATTGACCTTCAGCATTTATACTGCCTTCTCCCTTAATAAATCCAAATCTATGCCAGCTTGGACCAATGGTTTATGATTATCGAACAAGGAATTAATATCCCGTTAATTCTGTCAATTTCTTGTACATGGTGAGCTATTTCGGCACCTCATCCGACCGGTCTCGCATTCTTTTTCCGTCGACTCAATAGACTCAGTAGCCCCTGGGGCAAGAATAGGACAAGTAATATAAGCAAAAGTCCTGTGATAATCGGCTCGATCTCCTTCGCAACGCGCAGAACCTCGGGGACAAGGATCATGATAAATGCGCCTATGATCGGCCCGAGAACCGGAAACCCAACACCACCCAAAATGGCAAAAATATGAATGTAGATCGTCTTGAAAACATTAAATGTCGTGGGTGCAATGGCTCCATAATAGTGGGCATAAAAACTGCCTGCCAGTCCTGCGCCTGCTGAACCAACCACAAAAGCCAGCAACCTGTATCTATAGATGTTGACACCCTTGGATTCAGCCAAACGGGGATTCAGCCCTATGGCCAACCAGGCTCTGCCAGTCCATGCTGAATAAAAAGCAGAATATCCAATTGCCACCAGCAAAAATAAAAACAAAATGAGGTAATAGGACGCCGTCTTAGAAACAAATTCTATGGAAAAGAGAAAGGGAATATGAATGGGATCTACCGGTGGAATGGATACGATACCTTTATATCCCCCAAAAAGCGGGAGATGAGCAAAGGCAAGGACGGCTATTTCACCCAACACGACGGTCTCGATGATAAAGCCGAATCCGGGATTCTTGACCAACACGCATCCGATACACAGAGCGACAGCCCCCGTGATGATGGCAGACAGGGGCATTGCCATCCAGAATGATAGATCTAATCTCAAGGCTAATAGAGCCGAGACATAGGCCCCAATCCCCCAGAACGCGGCGATGCCTAAACTGATTAAGCCCGCCCTGAGCATCAAGATGAATGTCATGGCAAGCATGGCATTCATGCCCACCATGATGAGAAGGTGCATATAATAGGGACTTTTTACGATCAGCGGCACCATTGCCAGGATGAAGGTCAAGACAGTCAGACCGATGATTCTTTTATATGGCGACGTCATACCCTTAGCTCGAAAGGTCTTCTCCCGGATTTCCAAGCAGCCCACCGGGTTTAAAGAAAAGAATAATGCCAATAACAAGGAAAAGGGCTATCTGGGCCAGATCGGCACCGATAAAATAGTGGCCAAAACTCAGAGTCAGACCCAATATGAGTCCCCCCAAAACGGCGCCCAACATACTGCCCATCCCACCCAGCATAATCACAAGCAGAACGGTTAAAATGATGCCACCCATGTCCGGGGAAACGGCATACACGGGTGCCATGATTCCCCCAGCAAAGCCCGAAAGAGCGCAGCCCACGCCCATCGTCACCATATAGACCAGTGTCGGATTTATTCCCTGTAAAGAAGATATGTCCGCCCTGAATGATACGGCACGCATAGCCCGGCCAATCTTTGTCTTCTGAAGAAGAACATACAATATCCCTGTAACCAATAGCGCGAGAATGATGAGGACTAACTTCTCAACGGAAACAATAATATCTCCAAACTCTATCAGCCCTGGAAATTCAGACTGCATCCCATGGGAGGATGTTCCAAATACGAGCAGTGCACCCTGTTGCATGATCATCATCAAACCCATGGCAGCGACGATGATGGGCAGGAAATTGTCCCGCACATTTTGGATATAATAAAAAATCAATCTGTAACTTATGGCGCCCAATATGCCCGTGGCCAATATCGATAGAATCAAAGATATAAAGAAAGGTAATTTAAACAGGACAGTCCCACCCCACAAAATATAGGCCCCAAGCATGTAGAATTGGCCGTATGCGATAAAGAAGACACGCGGGATGTTTAGGATCAAAACGAGACCCGCGGCCAAAAGCACATAGACCAACCCTATGCCCAAGCCTTCGATGATTAACTGCCCCGCCAAGCTCAACATCAACGCACTCCATTCATGTGCAGCTGAAATGAAGGATGAATGGGGATTTCGGAATATGGAATGCGAAGTTGTAAATTACAAAAATTTTTCTCATTCCCATTTCCGAATCCCGTATTTCACCCTGAAGTTCCTATAGCAGCGAAAGCACTACCAATATTACTTTCCACCACCCGCTGCTCTTCGGGTATAGGCCATCCCTTCTTCCAAGTTGATTTTACGAATGAACTTGCTCTTTCCATCCTCTACTTTTCTCACGTAGACGGTTGGGAGAAAATCAACGGTCCTGTTGTTCCCGGGTACAGGAGGCTTTACCATCATACCAGGCCCGCTAAGGGTCTCAAATTTCATCCCATTGGCAATAACGGCCGCGACCTTCTCCGGATCAAGACTTTGAGCCTGTTCGAGGCCGGCCAGAAGACAATAGAGTTCATTGGAGTACAGGGTGTCGGGATCGTCCCAGGAACCATGCTTGGCAACATAGGCTTCTTTATACGCCTTGGCCAGGGGGGGCGGATTATCAAGCTTTAAACCCTCCACAGGACAAACAAGCCCCTCAATCATTTTTAGAGGAATTACTTTTTGGATACCTTGCATGGGGAGATTGACAAACGTAAAGCGTTGCCCTTTATAACGCGTTTCATACAGCGACTTGTATAAAAGCGCGTCCTGCACTTCCCCGCCACCAGCCGTGGTAAACACGTCCGGGTTAACTTTCCTTATCTTGGTGGCGATGGGGCCAAAATTGGTCGTGCCGGGGGGGTAAAATATGGTATCCAACAACTTAATGCCGAAGGCGCCGGTTAAGAACTTCGCTTGCCCACTCAAACCATGGCCTATCATATTATCCGGACCGACAACAATGACGGTTTTTAAGTCGGGGTAGCTATCCGAAAACCACCCCCAGGCCACAGCAGATTGGGTATGAATAAAAGAAGACTGGAAAGCCAATTTGTTTTTTGGACTAAATATAGCCGGGGAAGGCGTGGTTGCTATGACCAGTACCTTTGCTGTTTCCGTAACGGGCAACCAGGCATCTATGGTTTCGTCGCCAAGGATAAATTTGACCTGATCGCGGTTCACCAGTCTTTCTACGGCGGCTCGCCCCGTCTCAGGATTCAACTTGGTGTCATAGAGAATAATTTCGATATTGTATCTTTCCCCCTGGATAACCAGGCCACCTTTTTCGTTGTACATCGGAACAGCGACATCTAAAAATTTCTTGAAGTCTACGCCAATGGTCCATCCAAGATTGGTCAACGCGCCCACCTTTAATGTTTTTGCTTCCTGAGCAGCATTGACACTATTCTGAGCCCCCATAAAGCTCAATGCCACAAACAGGAAAATGGAGACACATACGATCAACTGTTTTTTTGTTTTCATACTACCCTCCTTTTTTTGGTTAAGGGTTAATAATTAGCCTTAAAAGCGCTGTCCTGCAACCGGTTTTCCCTCCCCCGGCGGCCTCCGGCTCGTATCTCGCTTTAAGCGGGACTCGTAGAGTTCTCATTGGTGCAGAGAACTTTATGTAAATCTCTGATATCCATTTAATAAGCCGCACCTCCCATTCAAACCCTGAAATGTTCTCCTGTCACTTTGCGTTTCCAGCGCACTCTCGACACTAAGGGATGGTTTAATCTAATGGCACCCTCCTCCTTTTTGTGGCAGTAGAATACACAGGGTCCACAGTAGTAGCACTCATCGGGATACAGGACGATGGGTGGCTTGCGTTTCTCCGGATTGGGTATGAGCACGTCCATCGGACAAACATTGACACAGAGGTTACAGCCATCACAGGTATTGGGATCAAACAGGACCGGCCTGTTCGGCGCAGGTGGGTTGGGCGTGGCATATTGCGTCTTTTTCTTCGCCATGATTCGTGCTCCTTCTTCTTATTTCCCTTTGGGGCGGTGCGCCTCGTAGTTCTTCGTTAAATCGCCCCAGAAGTCGATCGGCAAGAGGTTGGTTTGTACATGTCCATCTTCAAGTTTTATGGTAAGCCACTTATGCCATTCGGCAGGATCTACTTCAGGATAATCGGATCTGGTGAAGTGCAAAATTGTACTGCTCGCTTTCCGAGCCAAGCAGGCATGCATAATGACCTCACTGTTAGTCAGAATGTCCAAGACATCAAGGGCCCTCCCCAACTTGTGGGGATTTGGAGCCCATACCGTTGCAGCCTCGTCTTTCTTTATTTCGTCAAGGGACAGGAGCCCTATTTTGAGCAGTTCTTCACTTTTTGTGCCACCACAATACGTTTGCATAATCCTGGCGATGCCGGCATTCAGCTCCTTCCATTCCATCCCTGATTCGGGTTTTGTCGGCGCGTAGACTCGAGTCTTCTCCATGCTTACCTGCCTGCGATCAATAACCGGCTTTGGTATATTTAAGACAAACTCTGCGGCTTTCCACCCAGCATACCGTCCAGTGCAGGCCGCATGGGAATATCCCTCTGTGCCAAACAGGGTGTCTCCAGCGGCAAAGAGTCCTTCCAGGCTTGTTTTTAAATCCCAATCCACTAGAAGCCCACCGCTCACCCCAAATTCACCGAAAGCCCGTTCCTGTGCCGAACTAAGGCTTTTCCAACCCCTCTCTCCTGCCAGCATTTGGTAGCCCTGGAGAAGGTCTTTATCCGGGTCAAATCCTGCATCCCTATAAGTCTTTAATATTGAGATATTGGTTTTGGCTTCTTCACCTACCATCATGCCGAAAATAATTCGCCGTTCGCAATCCGGCATGGATGGTAAATCTGCGTAAAGGGGCAGCTTGAATTCACCTTTTCGTATCCGATCGGGCAGGTCCGGCGTCGGTCTTGGACCACGGTACTTGTCGAGCCCGGGGTGAGGTTTGGAGGAGATCCCCCCACCCTCGAGGAAAAATTTTTGTGCTTCGGCCGGTCTCGTCCTCTCCTCAATTGTTTTTAGTATTTTCCCGTTACAGTCTACCCATGGGATCTCCTTACCGTAGGCATCCACCATCGTGCACGGATACCAGGTATTCCGTGGATTGCCGGTTCCGTAAGGGGGAAAAGCGCCGGC
>JAQYVK010000050.1 GCA_030145585.1 Desulfatiglandales bacterium
AACATCGCCATCTTGCCCTGAAGATAATAATCACGGGCGCGCCAGGTGTGGGGACCCGGGGGATTGTACTTTGCCAACTCAGCGTAGTATTTCAAAGTCTCCAGCATCTCTTTGGAGTTGAAGATGAGCTCTCCCTTTGCGTTGAACTCTGCTGCGCCGTTTGATAAGGCGAAATGGGTAAAACATTGCTCCGCGTAATTCTCAGCCTTGGTACCGATCAGGATACCGTATTGATTCTTTTCCGGTTTATAGAATGTCTTTGCGGCCTGCAAGATATTTTCCCATGTATCGGGTGGCTCCAGACCCTTATCCCTAAACCAATCCGCCCGGTACCAGATGCCTTGGACCCAACCATGGAAGGGAAGCCCGTAGTAGCGACCCGCCTCAGAGGTTTCCACCATCTTTAAGGTGCCTTGATAAAAACGGCCCTTGCCGATTTCCTGAACCATTCTTGTCGCCCCTTTGATATCGAGAATCCCTTCTTCACCAAAGGCGAGCATGAGTTCGGAGCTGCCTTCAATCAGACCGGGCCGCCTCCCTGCTGCGGAGGCCGCCGCCATTTGAGATGGCATATCATTTTCATCTACAGAAACGAGTTTGACTGTGATCCCTGAATTCAAAGCCTGGAATGTATCCATTAAAAGTTGGATCGTTTTCATCCGGTCGGATTGCGTTTGTGTCGTCCAGAATTCAATAGGAGCTGCGTGTCCGGCCTTTGGGCCAATCATAAAGGCCAACAAAATAATGACAATATACCCTGTGTATTTTTTCATGGCTCCCTCCTATTTTTTGGTTTTGAACTAATCCTTCCAACACGCTTTTTTATCACCCCCTTTCGGGTCTAAGGATGAACCCTTTAAGTATATAGTAATACCCTAATTGAGCCAAAAGGTGTTAATAAATCCCCACTATCTCCCCTTTACAAAAGGGGAGGACTTATGCTTCCCCCTTTAAAAGGGGGATTGAGGGGGATTTTGTCCGATCAATGTGGAAAGATATCTGCCTATTTTATATAGTGCCCATGAATGATCTATGAAAGACGGTTTGTGGTTTTGCAAAAGCCTTGTGTGCGAACGCATCTATGGAAAATATACAGGTTTGTTTCGCTCTATTAGGGTAATAGTTCGAGTTGAAGAACCTATTAAATAGAACCGAATCCGCCACAAAAATAGGCGGATTTGTTTTTTACCCGCCGTTTCTTTGGCGGGTTAAATCACTCGAATCCTGGACCCCTTGAATCCTTGAATCCTTAAGTTATTACGAATAAAGCAGGAAGCAAAGATCAGGCTATTTGGCCTTATTGAAATGACACCTAATTTACTCGTTCAAGATTATAGGGTGGTCCTTATGGGGTGTCAAGAAAGAGGCTGTTTCGGTTTCACGATATCTAAGATGGATTTCAATTCTCGGCTGCCCAGGATCCAGGTCACCCCGAAATAAAGCAGAACACCGAATAGGATAAGCCCGGCGAGATTTGGGACCAGGTGACTCAAATCGGCATCTAGATCAAGCACCCCTAACCGATGGGAGGCAAAAAAAATGCCGATCCCCATAACGATCGATCCAAATACACATTTACCGGTGGATATCAGGATGGGTTTCAGATTTAAAATGTCCAATCTCCTTTTAAGGAAAAATACCAATAGGCAAAACTGGAGGGTCGATGCCAAAGACAGAGCCAGAGCCAACCCCCCATGCTCCAAAGGCCCCATGAAAAGCAAGCTGAAGATGAGATTGGCGCCCAGCGCGACCGCAGCCACCTTAACCGGTGTCTTTGCGTCTTGAAGAGCATAAAATGCGGACACCAATACCCTGATCCCGGAAAAAGCCCAGAGCCCAAGGGAATAAAAGAAGAGGGCCTTTGTGGTCATGACCGTGGATAGGGTGTCAAACGCCCCCCTTTCAAAAAAGACCTGGATGATCGGTCTACCCAAGAGGATCAAGCCCACCATGGAAGGGACAGCTATAAAAAAAACCAACCTTAGTGCATGGCTGAAGGTCTCATTGAAACTGACGAGGTCATTTTCTGCCGCCTGCTTTGATAGAAAAGGCAGGACTGCCGTGCTCATGGCAATAGCAGACACGCCCAATGGAAACTGCACAAGGCGGTCGGCATAGTAGAGCCCTGAGATACTCCCTGGCGCTAGCAGAGAGGCGAGCAGGGTGCCGATGAACTGGTTCAATTGATAGATGGCAGAACCGAATACGGCCGGAGCCATGAGCAGTCCGATTTTTTTGACGGCAGGGTGGGAGGGCATCCAGCAGGGCCACAGTGAAATCCCTTTACTGAGGATCATGGGGACCTGAAGACCCACCTGAATAATCCCCCCAATAAGGACCCCAACGGCGAGCCCGATGATCGGTTGTGAAAAATGCGGTGAAATCCATATTGTGGCCCCGATCATCCCCACATTTAAAAATATTGGCGCGGCGGCCGGAGTGGCGAAATGCCTAAGGGAATTGAGAATCCCCATAAAGAGGGCGACGATGCTGATCAGGAAAATGTATGGGAACATGATCCGGGTCAGCAAAACCGTGAGCTCGTATTTCATGCCTGATCCACCGAAACCGGGGGCCATGATCCTGACGATCCAAGGAGATAAAAGGATGCCGAGGAGCGTCACCACAGTCAGGGCGCTTGAAAGGAGAGTCAAAACGATCCTGGCCACCTGAAAGGCTTCCTGTTTAGATTTTTGAGTCAGGTACTCCGTAAAAACCGGGATGAACGCAATGGTAAGTGATCCCTCGGCAAATAAACGTCTGAGGAGGTTGGGGATGCGGAAGGCCACAAAAAAAGCGTCCGCCGCCATGCTGGTTCCGAAAAACTTGGCCACCACCATATCACGGACCAGGCCCAATATTCGGCTTAGTAAGGTAAAAAACCCCACTGTGCCGGCAGCCCGGCTCACATGTTTCTTCTCAGATATCCTCATACGAGATTCCCTCACTATAGACAGTCGAAGAGACACCCTCCTTTATAAAATCCGAGACATATGGATCGGAGCCGGTTTTACTAACAATCCCATATTTTTTCAGCTATTAAAAATAATATCAGTAGCTTACACAGTTATCCTGATCACCAGCAAGGCATTAGATGCAAGGCGCCGAGGAGCGACGACTGAGGCGTA
>JAQYVK010000051.1 GCA_030145585.1 Desulfatiglandales bacterium
CTTGTGTGTCTAATAGGGCATCGATGATGGGTTTGAGGGCTTCCTTGCTGGAAGGAATCGCGTGTCCTCCCCAACGGCTGCTGGGATGGAAGCCGAGGTGGTAAACGAACATGTGGATTTCGGGCACTTTCCCAAGCACACGTCCGGTGGCGGTGATGGCTTTCGGGGTGAACAATAAATTGTTATCCACCGGATTTGCGAAAATGCCGCCTGCTTCAGGCAGAAACTCCTTTAGAGCTGTCTGTGTTTCTGCTGAAAGAATCGGCATATTGAGACCGGCTCCTTCTATTTCATCACTTGCCCACACACTGGCACCACCGCCCTGACCAATGACGACGACCCCATAGTCCTTCGGGATAGGCTTGACAAAGCGCAGCGCGACCAACACATCTCTGAGCTCATCCATATCAGCAACCTGAATGGCTCGTGACTGTTTGCATACCGTATTAAAAACGATTTCAGAGCTGGTCATGCTGGCCGTGTGACCGAAAGTGGCCCGTTTCCCCGCTTCGGTCGTACCGCCCTTACAGATAACCACCGGTTTTTCCTTGGTGGCTTTCTTGAGCAAATCAAAAAACCGCCTGCCTTCCCTTACGCCTTCAATGTATCCACCGATGATTTCAGTATCCGGATCCTGGGTGAAATACTCAAGAATATCGCACTCATTTAAATCGATGGCGTTTCCGTAGCTGATAATATTGCTGAAGAATAAACCCCTAGGCGCCCCAAGGACAGGTAAGTATCCACTGTGACCGCCACTCTGAGAAAGAAATGCAATCGGCCCCGGTGTTCTTGGTGCGACTGTTGACCAGATAAACTTGTTCTTAGGCACAAAGATGCCGCCGGCATTGGGGCCGAGAATACGAAAGCCACCGGCCTTGGCTCTTTTCAGCATCTCCTGTTGAAGCTTGGCCCCTTCCGTGTTGCCGGTCTCGCCAAATCCTGCGGACCAGAAATGGACCGATTTGACACCTTTTTTTATACTGTCATCGAGTAATGACAAGGCTGCTTTCGCGGGAATCGCTACGACGACATGATCCACAGGGCCCGGCACATCCAAGAGACTGGGGTAGCACGGGAGTCCATATGTCTCGGTGTGCTTGGGGTTTATGGGATAGATGTGAGGAAAACCGACTTCCTTAAGTGCCATGGTCATTCGAGAGGGAAAAACGCCCGGTGATGATGGGGACACCCCAACAAGGGCTATCCCTCTGGGAGACAATATTTCCTTCAAGGATGGTTTACTCATAGCAAGATCTTTCCGCTTTCAAATAGAACTAAATAAAAAATCGAAGCTATTCCGGGTCGAGTCGTAACATCTTAAGGGGCCAAGGATTCAAGGATTCGAGGGTTCAAGTGAATATAAAAAAAGAATATCGAATATGGTCGAAAGTTTTTACTCACACGCATTTAAAAGAAAAACATTCAATCCATTGGATACAATTCGGCTATTCGACGGCCAAATTTTCAAGGAGAGCTAATCTTTTATCGATTGTCTGCTTCAGACGATCCAACTCTTGGTCATTTATGTGGGAAAACCGCTTCTGCAGTTTAATAAGCTCATTGAGAGACGTTGGCTTTTTGATACGCTTGGTGAACTTCAATTTCCCATCTTCGGCCTCCCACAGCGGAAAGTAATTGGTCTGTACGGCCAGACGGCTCATCTCGATGCTCTTTTCCTGAGGCGCCCGCCATCCGATAGAGCAGGGTGTGTGGAGATGAATGTAAGCCATACCATGCTTCACCGCTTCTTTGGCCTTTTCCACTTTTAAAACATAGTCTTCATAATAGCCCATGGTAGCGGTGGCCACATAGGAGACCCCATGCATAAGCATGATCAAAGGCATGTACTTCACTTCGTTACCCTTGCCGCGATGACTATCCCCGACCCAGGTCGTGCTCGTCCACGACCCCTGCGGTGTGGCGCTGCTGGACTGGACACCGGTGTTCATATAGGCTTCGTTGTCATTGCAGATATAGAGTAGTTGCTCCCCTCTTGCAGCCGCAGCAGACAGAGGCTGAAAGCCGACATCGGCCGTCGCGCCGTCGCCCACAAAGGCGACGCAGGTGACATCATCCCTTCCGATTTTGTGCAAGTATCTCCTTGCGCCGGTCATGCTTGATGCAATGTTGGTCATCAGGCATGGGATCCCGGCCAACCGTGTCATGAAAATGGGTTGGCAACCGGGGGTTCGGAAAGTGATGACATTCTTTCCCAACACCTTGAAAAGCACCCTGGCAGCAAGCTCCGCCGGGCAGCCGGGGCACATCCCCGTTGCAGCCGACAACAGATCTTCTTCCTGAAAGTGACTTGCTATGCGTTTTGCAACACCTTTCATTTCATATCCTTTCCGTTATCAAACGTCTCTGCCCGTCCGCTGTTATTCTTCGAGAGAGAGCCATGTCACTTCTTCTACTGTCTCCCCTTTTGAGGCAGCGAGAGTGAGGTTGATCGTTGTTTCAACCTGCTCCACCGTGATATCGAGATTGGCAAGACCGCCTATAAAGTTCAGCGTCGGTAGAGTGGTCGGCAAACCCTCAAGTGCGAGGGCCGATTTCAATTCCATATAAAGATGTCCGCAATGATAGCCAAAGCAGACACTTCGATCGATGACCCCGATTCCCTTTTTCCCCTCGAGCACCTTCGCGATTTTTTCCTTTGGGAAAGGCCTTAACAGCCTGACCTTGATCAGCCCTACTTTGACGCCATCGTCCCGCATCTTATCAACAACCACTTTTGCCGTACCGCAAACGCTCCCAGTCGCGACCAGAACAATGTCAGCGTCATCCGTGCGATAGGCCTCTATCTGCCCTGCATAACTACGACCGAAAATCGCCTCAAAATCCTTGTCTACTGTGTCGATCTTGTCTTTTACCCGTTCGAGGGCAGCACTGTGTTTATATCTGAACTCGGTACAACCTTCGCCCTGGTCTTTTGGGAAAAAAGAGGGAATGCCAAAAACCATCGGGTCATCCGGCGTCACGATGTTGCGTTTTGACTGCTTCAGTGGTGCCAAGAAAGCGTCCACATCATCTTGAGCGGGGATCTCCAGGGGGTCCTTACGGTAGGAAAGATAAAAACCATCGTAGCAAACCATCATCGGAAGCAGGATGTCCGTGTCTTCGGCGATTCGATAGGCCATAATCACCGCATCAAGGATTTCCTGGTTATCCTCAACATTTACCTGTATCCAACCCGCATCCCGAACAGACCACATATCCTGGGAGCTGTTGCCTATCGTGAAAATACCGGGTGTCTCCCTATTGGCATTGGTCATGACGACCGGAATGCGATAGCCCGCAGCATAGTGAAGACCGTCCATCATAAAGAGGAGACCCCAGGACGAGGTCCCAGTAAAGACCCGTCCCCCGGTAAGGGATGCTGAGCAGCATACCCCCATGGAAGAATTCTCACCCTCAACCCTGACGACTTCAGCATTCAGTGTCCCCTCATCATTCCAACGGGAAAGCCACTCTCCAACAGCCGATTGGGGCGTGATGGGGTATACGGCGACGACATCAGGCCTGCTCAGTCGGACGGCATGTGCCACGGCCTTGTTCCCATCGCATACTTCTATATTTGGTTTTGTCTCGACCGCTGGTTTGTTCATTCTTCCTCCTCGTCTATCATGGTTATGGCATCTTTAGGGCATTCATTGGCGCAAATGCCACAACCTTTGCAATAATCCAGATGGATAACAACTTCGTCGTCCTCTTCACTGATGCACCCGGTTGGGCAATAAAGTTCGCACCAGCCGCAATTATTGCATTTGCTTAATTTTATGATCGGCCGGACATAACGCCATTCATTTACCGGTTGGCCTAGAACCGGTCCTGCTCTAAACCAGGAATTTTCTTGATCACATCTAAATTTCATGTTGGCTCCTTACCCCCACCCTGCCCTCCCCCTTGAGGGGGAGGGTTTGGGAGGGGGTGTGTTTTTTACCAGCTTGATCCCTTGACTTCTTTATATCCCCTCTCAGCACTCTTGATATTCTTTTTCAAGATTTCTCCGGAGAAGGTTTTTTCCAAAGCGCCTAGGATCGAATCAAGTTCAATCCATTCGGTTGTGGCAGCAAAGGCGCCTAGCATACAGGTATTAAAAGCGGGAATCCCGATCTCCTCCATGGCAATCTGGGTCGCGTCGACGGCACCGGCTTTGATGATGTTAGGATGAGGTTGTTGTTCAATGGTGTTGGTGTGATTTACCACCAGAATTCCTTCGGACTTCACCCCTTTGTAGGTCTCAGGCCAATCTTTTTGCCGGGAATCCAGGACGATTAAGCAGTCCGGGGTGTAGACTTGAGTCTTGAGCCTGATCCGTTGATCGTCAATGGCCACAAAAGCCACCACCGGGGCGCCCCTCCTTGCATCACCATACAGAGGAAAACTGCTCCCGAATTCACCACCCATTACGGCGGCTATGACGATCATATCTCCGGCAGTAACCGCCCCTTGTCCGCCTCTGCCGTGTACCCTTATTTCTCTCATTTTCTCTTCTCTATCCTTATATTTGTTCTTTGGGATATTCGAAATCAGCCCCGTTCCTACCGGTGCCGAAAAGAAATTTATCACATAACAATGAAAAAAGCCATTTAATAGATATCAAACGTTCGTTAAAATCTAAGTTCAAAAAAAATCAACCTCTTTTTTCCAGCGTAACTATTTAAAATTATTAGAACTATCAATAACTCTCTTGCATATTTTTCTGACAGACTTTCCAATTTCTGTCAAGAGATTAATATTCAAAATAGCTTATCACATTGATATCAAAACGGTCAGAGATGGACATGTGACACAAGTGTTTTAACAAACAGGTGAACGCGCGACTTTTACGGCATCCACACGCCTCACTCTACTCCCATTCGCACACCCACCTGCCCCGGATCTGCCTTTTTTTCATGGCCTCGGCCACGTCATTGATTTCCTCCAGTTTGAATTTTTTGCTGATCAACTTGTCCAACTTGAGGTCTCCCTTCAGCGCAAGATCGACCAATCTGGGGATATCGATGTGTGTGGAGATACTGCCATATATATTGCCCAGGATGGATTTCTGGTGGAAGGGTATAAAGGTTGTCGTCAGGGTTGCCGGCTGATCCTCGGGGGTGATACCCACGGTGACCAATTTCGACGCCACGCCTGTCGACCACAGGGCCTGGGATTGAGCCCCCGGATCCCCGATGACCTCAAAGACCACGTCGGCCCCAGCTCCGCCGGTTAGCTCTTGGATCTTTGGAACCGGGTCCTCTTTTGAGTTATCAATGAAATGGGTCGCTCCGAATTCCCGAGCCAAATCTTCCTTACTCCCTTCGAGGTCCACCGCAATGAGAGGATCGGCCCGTCGAGCAGCAGCCGCCCTAAGCACATTAAGACCAACCCCACCCAAGCCATAAACAACCACGGACTGACCCCACTGAACATCGGCCGTGTTGGTCACCGAGCCCCATCCAGTCGGCACGCAACACCCCATTAAACAAGCCTGATCCAGGGGCAACTCTTTTTTTATGGGTATGGCACCCTCTTCCGGGATCACACTGTAAGAAGAGAAGCCGGACACAAAGTTACCATGCCGAACCATCTTGCCGTTCTTATCCTTGAGTCTTGAGGTCCCGTCGAGGAGCATGCCATCGACAAAGGCAGCAATGTTACCGCTACAGATATTTCCCCTTCCCCGAAGACACTGGGGACATTTCCCACATGGAACCATAAAGGTAGCCACGACGTGATCTCCCTTTTCCAAAGTGGTAACCCCAGGACCCACCGCCTCCACAATGCCTGCGGCTTCATGGCCGATCGCCATGGGCAG
>JAQYVK010000052.1 GCA_030145585.1 Desulfatiglandales bacterium
ATGCGCTATGCGCCATGCGCTTTGCGTTAGTTTGAATGCCATGGAAAGTCCGGAATATGTCAAGATAAGCCAAGCTTCCGCCATGTCCCTCGGGTTGATGGGGGGGCGGATGTATCGCGGCGCCGTCAACCGGTGCGTGAATCTCCTGGTTCACTATCCGGAAGGGTGTTCGGCAAATTGTTCCTATTGCGGCTTGGCAAAAAAACGCCCCGGCACTTATCAGGACAAGAGCTTCATCCACGTGACGTGGCCGATCTATCCCCTGAATGAGCTCGTGGAAGCAATCCGTCAAGCCCCTACCTATGTCAAACGAACTTGTATTTCCATGATCACCAACGGCAAATGCTCTCAGGATACCCTGGAGATCGCACGCCGCCTGAATCATGAAACGTCTATTCCCCTATCCGTTCTCATCAGCCCCACCATACTTTCGCCCGAAGACTTGATTGCCCTGAAAGAGACAGGCGTCGACAAGATAGGCATCGCCCTTGACCTGGCCACCCCGGACCTGTTTGACAAATATCGGGGCAAGGGGGTCTCAGGTCCCCATCGATGGGACAAATACTGGGAAATTATGACTGAGGGTCTGGAGGTATTCGGGCATTCTCAGGTGGGGGCTCACCTCATGGTCGGTATGGGGGAGACGGAGCAGGAGATGGTTTCACTTATGGGAAGGCTGTGGGAAATGGGTGTCGTGAGCCACCTCTTTTCATTCTTTTCGGAAGAGGGCTCGGCGCTTGGGGCACGAAAGCAGCCTCCATGGTCTGCCTATCTAAGAATCCAATTGGCCCGGTTTCTGATAGAGGAGGAGGTTGCTTTTCCGAATGATATGGGATTCGATGAGAAAGGCCGTATCGTTCATTTCGGCCTTGATGAAGATCCGTTGATGGGAACGATTCGCCAGGGCCGACCTTTTATGACCACAGGCTGCACGGGTTCAGACGGCAAGGTCGCCTGCAATCGGCCCTTCGGCAACTGCTTGCCCGACGTGAAGCAGTGGAACTATCCCTATCTCCCGAACGACGAAGAAATTGACATGATCTATAAAAGTATCTTTTTAGGAAAGTGAAGAAGCCCCGTGCTACCGCACGGGGCTTCTTCGCATAACTCGTTTAAAAAAAGATTTTTGTATAAAAACTAAGTGCTCGGTATTCGAAATCTATATCTCCGGCGAAATTGACGTTCGGGTAATCCGAACCCTGAGCTTCCACGTGCACTCGAAAATCGTTATATCCAAGCCCAAAACCCACATTTTTCCAGAAATTATATTCAATTGCCAGAAGTCCGGACATAACCGATCCCTCAAAATCGCCGATACTCAAATAAAAAATATCCCAAGCCATTTTTAGAAAAAGCTTCTTGGTGATCGCAAAATCGCCGCGTAAGCCAAGGACGGGAAGGGGTGCTGTGATTTCCTCCTGTTTTACGCCGATAGCAGTGCTGGTAAGGCTGAATTCGATAGGCATCACATACAACCCGGCCCCTATCCCGAGGTCCATACGATCGTCCTGTAACAAAGAATAGCTGTACCCGGCCTTAATGATGTCAAAATTGAACTCAGTCGACACCGTACTGCCTGCGGGAAGTGTGTCATCAAAGATTGGGACATTGTTGAGCAGCACCTTAGTGGCATCGCGGCGATAGGCCGCATAGCCGAAGTCAAAGCGATGGCGGCGACTTTTGCTGAAGCGATAATAGCCATTCGCGAAAAAAACGGTGTCGGATGAATCAAGACCTAAGGCATCTTCCACATCGACGACAACTCCAACCCCTAGACTGGAGGAACCGAATTGGACACTGCTATTCAGCGCCGTAAGGGAAACCCCCAGGTCAACATTGAAATTTCTCCAGGGTCCGACCATTTTTTTCTCAGTCTCTTTTTTCTGTTCACCGGGAGTTTCAGATTCCTGGGCAAAAACCATCTGGGAAAAGGTGAAACTGAAAAGCATTATCGTAAAAATCCATGTTACCTTTTTCATGCAACCCCCTTTTTAACCTTCAAATTAAATGGGAATGACAGCTTGATGAAACTGCTTCCAATCAATCAACGCACTTTTCTGTATATGTAGGAGCAACCTTTGGTTGCGATAAAAAATTTGGAGACGGATCTGCAGTCTCAGAATCTATATCAATTTTTTAGAAAGAGGTCACTAACTTTCGACAAGGATTAAAAAAAATAATTTTGCTATTAAATCATAATAATATCAAAATGTAAACCTTATTCCCTAATCAAGATCCTTAGCCAACTCCGGACCGGCTTGACTCAGCGTTTTTGCAGTATGTCGACAGAGAGACCATAGGCGATATAATATTTGTAGATGTTGCCTACATAATTCACGGTTTCACGGCCAATTCTCTTTGCTGCGATAACCTCCACATTCCGAAACCAGATGTTGGGATCAAACCCCTTCTTCCGGGCCTCCTTGCGGAGCGAAGAGACCCTTGCAGGCCCAGCATTATAGCTGGCAAAACTAAACAGCATCTTGTTGATATTGTCCATTGGTTCTTTTTCAAAGTATCGATCTCTTAAGAATCGAAGGTATTTCACGCCGGCGTGAATGTTTTCCTCAATTTGTTCTATCTCAGGGATATTTACGTTCCGATCTTTGGCGGTGCTCGGGAGAACCTGCATCACACCGATCGCACCCACAGGGCTGCGTTTGCTCTGATCGATGCGAGATTCTTGATAGGCGAGGGCGGCGATCATCAGCCAATCGAACTTGTATTGTGTTGAGTATTTTTGAAAAAGATTGACCGTCTCCCTAAATCTTTTCATATCCTCATCATTCAGTGAATTCTTCACCCATTTGGTACTTTTCAGATATCGCTTAAACAGGATGTTCCCCATGAGGGTGCCTTTTCGGTACGTTTTCATGAAACCGTTGATTACTTTTTTTAGTTCCGGACTGTTTTTGCGTATTGCCCAAGCGATCTGACCTCCGGTCCTGACCTTGATGTCCGGATGAAGGGTAATATCTTTGAAGATCTGTTTCCAGAATTGGCCCTTGTGGCTGTCGATGACGATCATGGGGATCAGGCCGGCGTTCATCATTTCCAGAAGGTCCTCGTCCTCCAGGTTCTCATCTGCAAGAACAAGTTTCACCTGTTTTTTACGTTCTTTTTTGAAACGTTTGTTGAGAAGTTTCAGGCTCTCATAGTAACTGCTGGATGCCCTCACATGAATTTCTTTACCCGCCAGGTCTTCGATGGTCTTGACCGGAGGGGCCTTCGGTCCGGTGACAAGGATCTCATCAACGTTGGTATAACCGGGATCAGAGAAATCAACCAATTTTTGCCGGTCCGGTGTGATGGTGAGATTGCCGGCCGCAATATCTCCGACACCTTCCTTTAACCCGGGCAAGAGTCGGTCTCGGGTCGTTGGAATCACCACCAGCCGCACGGTCATGGTCTTCTTTCCGAGCTGCTTATTGACATATTGATCAAATCCAACCAAGGCCTCATAAGTGAGGCCTCGCTGATCACCGCCATCGATAAAGTAGAAGGTCTTGCTGTATGGGACGAGTGCACGAATCACATGCCGTTCCACCATGCCGTCGTAATCACCAGTCCATTTCTCATTGAATTCGAGAATGGATTGATCCACTTCGGCATCCGCGATGTTTATCGTAATAAAAGAAAACAGAATCGCGACAAACACAATTAATGTCCTATGACCTATTTTATACATTTGTTGCCCCCCTAAGATTTTTTGATCAATACTCCTATTCATAAATACAGTGTGTATCCTGAATAGAATATGTCACCACAGAGGCACCCGCCTCCGCAAGATGCTATGGCGCGGCAGGCGCGGTCACAGAGTGTCTTTCTTTATTTGCCCATCGGCCTCCGGCTCGGAGAGGAGACGACGATGGGCAAAAAGAATACTGCTCAGTGAGGCCGTAAGAAGAACAAAAGATAGATAGTAGCTTTAAAAATGATATCCCTCTTGCCCGAAAGGGCTGATGGTTTTCGTTTGCCGTTATCTCCCGGCAAACGAAAAAATAATTTCACCTCCGTGTACTCTGTGTCTCCGTGGTAGGCATATGTTTTTGGTTTACCCTTTGTGCCATGGTCCATGTGCCCCTTGGCCGCCATAGCATGCCCACCAGCAGTGGGCCGACGAGGTGGCTGCGCCGTTAGTTTTTAATTCACTCGACCCCTTGAATCCCGCCCGCCTTTTTCGTAGCGGGCGCCGCCCCTTGAACCCTCTGGGATCACAACTGCGATTCGATCGGCATAAAGCTCATGAAGCCGACACCGAAACGACGCCAGAAACC
>JAQYVK010000053.1 GCA_030145585.1 Desulfatiglandales bacterium
AGGGGCTGTTTCAATTCGGAATTATTTTTCGAAGATCTTGTTGTTCCTCTAGAAAATAGGCTTGGTGAGGAGGGCGAAGGTTTCCCCAAAATGATGACCGCCCTTGACACCAGCCGCCTGTTTGCCGGTTCACAGGCCGTGGGGCTGGCCCAGGGGGCCATAGACGAGGCGGTCAATTATACTAAAATAAGGCACCAGTTTGGTCGGTCCATTTCACAGTTCCAGGCTATTCAGTTTATGCTTGCCGATATGGTCGCGAACACGGAAGCGTCCCGCCTTCTCGTCTATCAGGCGGCCAGATACCTTGATGAAAACAAACAATCTATGATCCCGAAATTTTGTGCCATGGCCAAATTTTTTGCATCCGATAACGCCATGAAAGTCACCACCGACGCCATTCAGGTGACGGGCGGATATGGTTACATGAAGGAGGCGCCTTTAGAAAGAATGATGAGGGACGCCAAACTTATCCAGATCTATACGGGTACGAACCAGATCATGCGGGTTGTTGCATCACGAGAGATATTAAAGTAAGGCGCAAGGCATAGGGCTCAAGGCGCATGGTAAAAAACCTCTAATAAGCTGCCCTGAGCCATGTGCCGTGCGCCCTTTTTAAATTTCAATCACTTCGAAACTGACAGCATACTCACACCCAAGGCTTTTCCCGGTCCCGGACGCACTCTCACGTAGGAAGGTCTCTGGGTCGAAGTCCCCACTGAGGTTTTCTATGTAGGCCTGGTGCGCTTTGAGTGAAGCTATCCCTTTATCCAGAGATGAGGTAACATCCACGGCGTGGGTTGGCCGGAGCGATCCACTCAAGCACACCATCTTCACGTCACCCCAGGGTTTGAGACCCTCCTCCACCAATTCAGGAAAAATCCAGCGATTACCAGCGTCGCGCGCTGCATCTAAAACAGCTAGCCCAACCCAGCGATGATCCGCCATGTTGAGAACCACGCCACCCCATGTGAGGTGGTGATTTAAAGTGATGAGGATATTCGGACAATGCTTCCGGATGATGCGACTCATGTCTCGCCGAAGATCGAGGCTGTATTCGATCGTCCCATCTGGATAATCAAGAAAATGAACATTTTTAACCCCAACGATATCGGCCGCCCTTCTTTGTTCAGCCTCCCTTAGGGGCCCCACCTCTTCGGGGGTCATTGAATCAATTCCTGCCTCCCCTTTCGTCACAAGGAGATAGCTGATCTCCTTCCCTTGGGATGTCCAACGTGCAATGGCGCTTGCGGCACCATACTCCAAGTCATCAGGGTGGGCAACGATCGCCAGGGCCCTGTCCCAGTCTTCGGGAAGGAATTGCAGTTCTGTCATTTTATTCTCCTTGTTTATACATCTTTTTTGGATCACCCGTTGTATATAGTAATTGTCAGAAATATGTTCCGATTGGCCTTTTTATTAAATCCCCCTGTCCCCCTTTGTCAAAGGGGGAACTTATGAAGGCCTGAACTATTATCAGCCCACCTATGGTCGCAGCGAGCAATACCGGAGTGTAAGCGTTCCCACCCCCCTTTCAAAAAGGGGGGCCAGGGGGGATTTCGGAACATATTTATGACATCCGCTATAAACCACACCTTGCGACAGTTAATAACCGGGGCTTGTTATCTCTCACAGAGACCAAAGAGCTCCCAGATGCTATTTGCCATCCCGTTTAGCGAGAAGGTTCATGGGATTAATCAATGAGGACCTTCAGTAATACCAAGCAACTGAGCGGCGTTGGTGCCGATGATCTTCTCCTTTGCAGCCTCCGTTAAAAAGGGAAGTGACTTAAAAAATTTCATATCGAGGTTTTGATCGACCCAGGGGCTGTCAGTTCCGAATAGAAACCGTTCTATGGGATGTCGGTTCACAAATCGTTCCAGGACCTTTAGTGGCATTTTTCTCAATACGAAAGATGTGTCCAGATAAATATCTCTACCCAGAAGGCATTTCTCTGTCCGGTCATAGATTTCCTCGCCACCCATGTGGGCAAGGATCACGGTTAGATCGGGAAAGGCCTCATGTATTTTCAACAATCGTTCAGGGGGCGCGTTCAGGGGACCAGGTAATCCCCGATCAAGACCTGCGTGAAAAAGGATAAACATGCCCTCTGTCTGTGCCACCTCATAAAAGGGAAACATGCCCTTGTCGTCAACAATGAATCCTTGATAGTCCGGGTGCAATTTGAAGCCCTTGAAGCCTTGGTCCTTCAGTCTCTTTATTGTATCCGGATCAACGGACAGATCAGGGTGCCAAGTGGCCAGGGGATGAATCCTGGCCTGTTTGGTACTCAGGAGCCACTCGTTTATGGCTTCAACCTGATCGGGTCTCGTCGTAATTCTGGACACAACAGAGATCTCTATCCCGGCCGTGTCCATGGAATGGATCAAGCCGGGCAAAGTCCCGTCCGAATAGGAGGGAATGGAACGCTTATCCATATCTTCCAAGGTCTTGGCGGCCATATCGGAAGGGAAAATATGGGTGTGAAAGTCAATGATCTTGTCCTGCATTATATCCGAATCCTTTTCCTTTATTTCTACGCGGACTGGTCTCTTTTTCGAGAGGCCTTCATGATTTTTTCCTTGCCTCCCAGATAGGTGATATACCCACCGCTAAGATTTTTTGATTGTAACCCGTTTTGTACGAGAATGCGATGCCCCAAGTAGGCCCTGAGGCCCGCAGCGCAGAAAGGGATATAATGCTTTTCCCTGTCCAGTTCTGACAGGCGGCTTCGCAGTTTATCCAGAGGAATATGCCATGCACCCTCGATCACCCCTGAGGTTTCGAGTTCTTTCTTATTACGCAGATCGATCAGAATATTGTCTTCCTCGTCCAGGTCGGGCAGTTCCCCCCATTGAATGTGGTCCATGTCACCCTTTAAGATGTTGGCTGCCACAAAACCTGCGACATTGACCGGATCTTTAGCCGAGGAGTACGGCGGGGCATAGGCCAACTCCAGTTCCTCAAGGTCATAAACGGTCATTGCCCCTCGTAGTGCCGTGGCGATAACATCGATCCGTTTGTCCACGCCTCTTTTTCCGACAATCTGAGCCCCTAAAATCTTCCCCTGTTCCGGCGTAAATATCAGTTTGATCGCCATTGTCTCTGCACCGGGATAGTAAGATGCATGCGAACCGGAGTGGGTGAAGCTGACCTCATATGGAATACGTTGGCTCTTCAAGGTCTTTTCATTGGCGCCGGTTGAGGCGACAGTCAGGTCGAATACTTTAACGACTGCCGTTCCTAAGGTGCCTTTGAATAAAGATTTCCTTCCCAGTGCATTATCTGCCGCAATGCGGCCCTGTTTGTTCGCCGGCCCGGCCAGTGCCGTCACTGTAGGTTGGCCGGTGATAAAATCCTTCACCTCGACAGCGTCCCCAACTGCAAAGATATCCGGATCGGATGTCCTCATGCTCGCATCCACCCTTATGCCACCCTTTTTTCCGATTTCAAGACCGGCCTCTCGTGCCAGCTGATTTTCAGGCCGGATTCCGACAGATAATATAACCAGATCACTCTCATAACGTTTTCCATCGCCGGTCATCACCACGAGGTGGCCTTCCTTGTTAGAAAAGGAGGTTACACCAGTCCCCAATACACACCTGACACCCTTCTCCTTTAGATGGGCCTGAACAAGAGCGGCCATCTCAAAGTCAAGGGGCGCCATCACCTGGTCCAACATCTCGATGATGGTGGTCTCTACGCCCCGACGAACCAGGTTCTCGGCCATTTCTAGGCCGATGAAACCCCCTCCAACAATGACCGCTGCCCTGGGTCTTTTTTTATCTAAATAGCTTTTAATACGATCTGAATCCGGGATGTTCTTCAAATTAAAAATGTTGTCCTGTTCGATCCCTTCGATGGGGGGTCTGAGCGGTTCTGATCCCGGAGAAAGAATAATTTTGTCGTAGCTTTCTTCATAGATCCCGCCCTTTCTGAGGTCTTTGATCTTTACTATTTTCCTACTTCTATCAATGGCGATAACATCAGAAAAATTCCTGACTTCGATGTTATAACGTTGGCTGAACGCTTCCTTGGTGGTTACCAAAAGTGCGTCCCGTTTCTTGATAACCTGGCCGATATAATAGGGCAGGCCACAGTTAGCAAATGAGATATGCTCTCCCCTTTCAAAAACTATAATTTCAGCGTGCTCATCCAGCCTCCGTGCCCTGGCCGCTGCCGTGGCCCCTCCCGCAACGCCTCCGATAATCAATAGCTTGAGTCTTCTAGTCATCTCTTTTCATTGACCTCTCTTCCCTCTTTTCACCCGAAACCATAATCAGGGCATCATCGTCACCATAGTAGTTTCGTGTTATTCCAATTTTTTTCATTCCCATGTTTTCATAAAATTTTATCGCCATGTCGTTCCTCGATCTCACTTCAAGCCATAGTCTTTTTTCGGCATGATTCAGGGCATATGTGAACAATATCCTTCCAAAACCTTTTCGCCTATAGGCCGGCCTCACCGCGGTTGAAATAATATGACCCTCCTCACTAAATATGATATATCCCAATAAATCTGTCCCCGCTTCGAGAACCAGAAACCTATCAGTGGGTTTGTTTGAATAGCCTAGGAGGACGTCTCTGGGATAAGAGGTTTTCGGAAATGCCTGTGTCTCTATCTCAAGAATTTGATCCATATCCTCTGCTTTGAATGTTCTCATTTTGGCGGGAGTATTTTCAGCCATTCACCCACCCCTCCATCACACACCCTTCAAACCAATATCTTCAGCCACCTCTCTCATCCCCATGATCGTATCCGTGATCAGGTCCGTCAGGTCCATGTCCAACATTTGAGCACCTCTCTCAATGATAGACCGATCCACACCGGCTGCGAATCTTTTGTCCTTCCATTTTTTTTTGACTGATTTCGCTTTGAGATCCAGCACACTCTTAGAGGGACGAACCAGAGCCGTGGTCACGACGAGCCCTGTAAGCTCATCGATCGTATAGAGGACTTTTTCAAGATCAGTTTTGGGTTCAACGTCCGAACATATTCCCCAACCATGACTCACTACGGCCCGAATATACTCCTCGGGCCAGTCATTCGCTTTCAGAATCTCTTCACTTTTTCTGCAGTGTTCGTCTGGAAACTGCTCGTAATCCAGATCATGGACCAGCCCTATAATCCCCCATTTCCCTTCATCTTCTCCTCTTTTTCTGGCAACATAGCGCATCACCCCTTCAACCGCCAAGGCGTGTTTGATCAGGCTCTCATTTTTATTGTATTCAGTTAGAAGCCCATAAGCGTCTTCTCTGGTTGGGAC
>JAQYVK010000054.1 GCA_030145585.1 Desulfatiglandales bacterium
GGTAAACGGCCAAATGATTGGCAAATGATGTTCCATGGATCCACCATGGACCCTGATCCCGACCATTTCGCCAGGGAGTTTGCCCCGGAACCTCCAAATCCCTGGGATAATGCTCCGGCCTTTGCTTGGGAGAATGAAGAAATCCAGTCAATGCTGAGAAAGTCCAGAAGGGAAATGAACGAGGCCAAGCGCATTGAAATGATAAAAAAGATCCAAGAACTTTTTGCTGAAGAACTCGTGGTGATCAGTTTGTGCCATAAATTTGCCACCGCAGCCTACAGAAATGATAAATACAAGGGATGGAATCCGGAGCCCGTCTTTTACGGGACCATCTTAAACCCACTGGGTTCATTGATAAACGTATTGTCCCTTAAACCCGTTAACTGAACAACCCTCGTCTATAAGACGAGGGGTTCTAATGAGGTTGATTAAAATCAACTATTACGTCATGCCGGACTTGATCCGGCATCCAGAATACTCCGTCTCATTTTTCCTGGATTCCGGCTTTCGCCGGAATGACAAGTCGCTTCGCTTACCCGCCCATGAAGTTATAGGGCGGGCGACAATAAAAAACTTTCTTCGCCTAAAGGCGAGGGGTTTCAACCATCCCCGAAAGGGACACTAAAGATAAGCCGATGCCCCTCTTTTGCCTCAATAAGACAGAACTTTTTCTCGGTGAACTCTGTGGCTCTGTGGTGAATAAATATTTTAAAAAAAGAGGTAAGGGGAAAACATGAGAAGTCATGAAGTTGACTACAAAGTCATTGGGGATGATATCCAGATCGTAGAAGTGGAACTCGATCCCGGTGAAACGGTGATTGCTGAAGCGGGAGCCATGAACTATATGGACGATGGCATCACCTTCGAGGCAATGATGGGAGATGGTTCCATGCCAGACGATAGTATTTTTGGTAAGTTGATGGGAGCTGGAAAACGGATGCTCACAGGAGAGTCGATTTTTATGACCCACTTTACAAACAGGGGCAACGGGAAAAAACGGGTCGCCTTTGCGGCCCCCTTCCCCGGAAAAATTCTGCCCATAGACATGTCAAAAATGAATGGGGAACTCTTGTGCCAGAAAGATGCATTCCTTTGTGCGGCCCTCGGTACCGAAATAGATATTGCCTTTGCAAAACGCTTTAGCGTCGGGTTTTTTGGGGGCGAGGGATTCATACTCCAGCGCCTCCGAGGTGATGGAATGGCCTTTGTTCATGCGGGTGGTACCATTATTCAGAAGAAACTGAACAACAGTCGCATCCGGGTCGATACGGGGTGTATTGTTGCCTTCACATCCGGCGTTCATTATGATATTGAAAGTACCGGCAGCCTCAAGTCCATGTTCTTTGGCGGAGAAGGCTTGTTTTTTGCGACCCTGAGCGGTACCGGAAACGTCCGCCTCCAAAGTCTCCCCTTCTCCCGCATGGCAGACCGTATATTACGGCATGCGCCTTCTGCCGGGGGCAGCCAGAAAGGAGAAGGGTCCATTCTGGGAGGTTTGGGAAGGTTGATCGACGGTGACAACAGATGATAGGCTCTTCGGAGGTTTGAAGTAATGGCAAAAAAGAATTCAGAGTCTGACAAATCGGGCGGAAATCAGTCCGGTAGGGATAACATGGATCGTATTGTCTCGGCGGCACGTAAGTCGTGGCATGAGCGGGAAAAAGGTTACCGGGAGCGATCGCTCAAAATCCACCCCTGGGTTTGTGCCCGTTGCGGGCGCGAATTTACTCGTGAGAACCTGCATTTGCTGACCGTGCACCACAGAGACCACAACCATGACCACAACCCCCCCGATGGCAGCAACTGGGAAAATCTCTGCCTCTATTGCCATGACAATGAACACAGCCGATTTCTTGATCATTCCGAAGGGGGTGGTGCGGAAGTGGGTGACGAGAAAAAAGAAACGGCTACTTTTAAACCCTTCGCAGGTCTCAAGGATTTGCTGGAGTCTAAAAAAGAGTGAGATACGATGTGCGAAAGGAACGCAAATTAACAAAAATCCTAAAACCATCGAACTCCTTGAATCATGAATGACCTATCATTTAAGAATGACCCCTTTCAGGGATTATTCCAATAATGTAATAACAATGAAATAAAACGAAGGAGACCATAATGGGAAAAAGAAAAAAAACATCAAAATTTAGTAGGCTGGCTTTTTTAAGTGTGTTGTTTATCTTGCTTTTCTGCTTGTCGACCGCAACGTCAACCGCTGCGCAGGACATTACAAAAGAGTCTATCCTGGTGGATAAGGCGATCCTTACTTTCAAACATTTTATGTACCACCCTGACATGCGTTATTTCCAGAAGCATCTAAAGGATGTCAGGGCTCTATTGATCGTGCCGTCATTGATAAAGGCCGGTTTTATAATCGGAGGGGAAGGCGGCCGGGGTGTCCTGCTGATTCGGGATGAAAAAACAGGCGAGTGGTCCGGTCCGGGTTTCTACACAATTGGTGCCGGGAGTTTAGGACTTCAAATAGGAGCTCAAATGGCCCAAGTGATTTTTCTGATAAAATCTCAAAAGGTTGTGGAATCATTGTATTCCACTTCATTTAAAATGGGGGGGGACATCTCCTTGGCCGCTGGACCGGTGGGTGCTGGCGCCGCTGCAAAGGGATTAAATGCAGATATCGTTTCTTTTGCCTCTTCCAAGGGGGTCTTTGCCGGTATGGCCTTTGATGGAGCCGTTATAGCGACAAGTTACAATTCAAACCGCGTCTATTATGGCACAACAGTAAACCCGGTGGATATCTTTGTGTCACAAACAGTTAACAACCCTCATTCAGCGGAACTTCTGGAAAGGGTTACCGAAGCCACGAATTCACCTTGAATGAATCGGAAGAGCGCTCATAACTCTTTCTTAAACACCTGGCAAAGATAGTCAAAGTCAGCCAACAAAAAGGAATTCTGGTATTGTGGATTACGGCCCAATGTCTATCTTCATTCTAAACATTCTTGTGGGTGCCGTATTGCTGATAGTCGGCCGCCAATTTTTCTGGCTATTTGTCGGGTCTATCGGATTCGCGGCCGGGCTTCAATATGCGCCTGGTTTGTGGGGTATAACTTCCCCGATGCTCTTAATCTTAATTTCCCTATTCACCGGTATTGTAGGCGCGCTCCTTGCTGTCGTTTTTCAAAAGATCGCCATTGGTCTGGCCGGTTTTGCAGGGGGCGGTTTTATGGCAGTCAACCTTCTACGTTTTTTGAATTTAGAATCGGATACTTTACTTTGGTTCTCTTATATTGTTGGGGGAATTATAGGCGCCATACTCTTGTTTATGGTATTTGAATGGGCATTGATCATCGTTTCAGCTTTTGCAGGCGCAATGGTAATTATTCAGACTGTAAATCTCAACCCGCGGATAACACCCTGGTTGCTCTTTGCACTTTTTGTTTTCGGTATTCTCATCCAGACTCTTCTGTTTTTGAGAGCTCGAGCCGCCAAGAAAAACCAAGGACAAATTCCAAGGACTGTCGTACCCAGTGATTCCTGAGGATGGGGTATGGCTGCCGATCCGAAAGAACCGGACACACATATTTTCAAAATACATAAAGGAGTAAATGATGAAACTCAAAATAAAATGGTTGAAATCGACTGTAATGATTCTGGCATTGGGAATTCTTATAACCGGATGCGCTTCCAGCCCAAAAACCAAGGCGGTCGATAGGGAGAAGTATCTTATCTCCTCCGGATTCAAGAAGATAATCGCGGACACAGACGAAAAACTTGATCACCTGAAGAAGATGCCCCAACATGAGATCTTTAACATAGAAAAGGAGGGCACGCTCTACTATGTGTGGGCCGATCAAAAATCGTGTAATTGTATTTATTATGGTGATGAAGATGCCTACGAGACCTATCAGCAAATTCTATTGACTTTGAAGCTCAGGAAGGACGATGCCGCTTCAGCAGCGTTGGAACGGGCCGGGCCCAGGGGGAACTGGGGGATGTGGGGCAGTTGGAGAGGGCCTTTTAGGTATTAAACCTAAAGTGAATTAAAAAACGAACCGCAGAATATCGAACAAGGAATAATGAATATCGAGGGGATAAACTTCATCATTCGACATTCTCTCCGAGGCGTTGGCTCTAAGAGCCGGAGGCTTTGTTCGATATTCAATATTTAACTGCCGTTTCAGTGGCGGGTTCGTTTTTCAGTTCACTCGAATCCTTGGCCCCTTGAGCCCTTGAATCCTTTTACTTTTCTAGAAGTCGACCCCTATAGCAAATATCATCTGATAATCATCCTGGTTGGGTACTGTACCATCCGCTCTGGGGGTCGGATCTTGTGTTCGATCCCAAACAAAAGATATATCAAAATCAAGCCACTTCGTTACTTCAGTTTCAAGGGTTGTAATGACATGATGGAGATAACTGCCGGATTCCTCATTAACGATCTGGAAGTTGTAACGTGCTTTTAAATCTAGTCTCTTGGATAATTCGGTATCGAATAGCGTCGAGACAGTTAAAGCCAGTGTCGATTCTTCTGGCTCTTGTCCTTTTTCAACAGAGATGAATACAGTATTTTGATATGCCGGCCCTCCCGTTATGTCCCAAGTCGTTTTGGAAGTGTCTATGATGTGATAACCGACTCCTGTTCCCAAACTGACACGGCGCTGAATATTTTGAATTGGATCTCGAAAAAATCCGGCAAAAACCGGTCGTAAAAAATATTTCTTGGTTTTGAAGAGATCAACAAAACCATCGAGTCTGTGATTGTTAACGGTTTCGATATTTTCCGTTCTGGTGAAGTTCCCTAAATAATCAAGAACGAAACGTGACGCTGAAGTGCGTCTCCGGACGTTCCCTTGTGCCGAATACTGCGTCTGATCCGTATTTCCGCTGGTCAAATCCAAACCAATACTTAACTTACCTGACCAGTAATTTGCTTCCTTCGGTTCTCCATAGGCAATGGCTATTAATTTATCACGGTCAAATTCTTGTTTGTCTTCACCAAGCGTTATATACACTTTCGTTTCAGTGACCTGTATATAACCTATAACTGTAAATGGCCCTTCAAAACGGACGCTGAAAATAGAATGGCTAAGGATCTGTTTCACGTCTTTAAAATCAAATTTAAGTAGTTTCAATTCTTTACTGTCAAACTCCAGCTGTTTGTTATAGAGCACTTTGAGCTCTCCCTTAAGCCACTCCCCGGACTTCAGCTGAATCCAGTCGTACTTTTCAGGCTTTGGTGTAGGCGGCAACCACCCCTGATTTTCATTCGTGTTGTCCTTTGTTTCTTTCTCTGATAAGTCCTTTGTTTCCAGTTCATCAGCTTGGACCAGATAGACGTCTGAAAATGGGACTTCTGTCTTGAGGCTTGAATTAATTGGTTGAGCCGCAGTTACTTTACCATGCACAATAAAAGAGAAGCAGCCGGCAAGGCACACACAACACAACCAAAATAAAATGGGATGCGACTTCGTAAACCCCCTTTTCAACGTTGTTTTCCTTTCTCCATCTGTGCAATTCTTCATTTCACCTTAGTGCAGTATGGCTGCCCCCAAATGCTTTGAATTGACAAGATGTTTAAGTATATCGCTCCGGGTGTTGACGTAATTCGGATATAAAATCATCCATTGCCCGTTCTCTATCATACTCCGGCTTCCAGCCCCAATCCTCACGGGCGCAGTGATCGTCAAAAGAGGGCATCTTATAATATTTCTGCGTCAGTTCCGGATCAGGATCAAAAGTCAATTTGGATTCAGGGATCCGGGTTTTGACCATATCCACAATCTCCTGGGCCGTAAAAGCGGATTCGGTCCCGTTGATGAGATAGCAAACCATCTTAATATCAGCTTTCGGCACTTGGGCCAGTTTAATCATAGCAAGGGCCGCATCCTTAAAATAGAGGAGATCGTGTCTCACATCCGGAGCCACTCGCAGGGTATAGGGGCGCCCCATGACGCTCTCCTCGACGATACGGGAGAAGACCCTCGCCATGGAAGGGTTTCGGAAGCCTGGTCCGAAGACTCCCGGGTAACGAAGGCATCTAAAGTCTATGCCGTATCTTGACTTGTAGTAACGTCCCAGACCTTCTCCGAATACCTTACCCACGCCATACATGGAAGTAGGCCTCTGAATCGTATGATCGTCAACAACTTTCCCATGGATCCCCAGACCAAAGGTACCGATGGAACTGGCGAACAGGACCTGATCCACTCCGAAAAGTCGGGCAGCCTCGAGCACGTGGAACGTACCGGCCACATTGGCCTGAAAGGACCCGGGTGGGTCGGCCTCGGATGGTACGGTCACCATGGTCCCCAAATGATAGATAATTCTAGGACGATATCTCCCGACTGCCTCCAGGACATGGCTGAAGATGCCCAAATCACCCGGAACAAGTGAGACCCGATCGGACAAGTCCTCCAGGTTCTTTTTAGCAGGATTTCGCTGGAATACGACGATGGTTTCCTCATCCATCTCTGACAACATCCGAACAAGCCCCGCACCGATGAATCCTCCCCCGCCGGTAATCAGCACACTCATCTTTTCCTCCTTTGGCCACAGTTTGGCCAATTGCGATTTCTGAAGTTGTCTCTGTCATAATATGCTCTATCGCTAATGATGAACTGTTAGAATTTTTAGTACTTCCCCTAATATTGGGATCTATCAATGTGTTAACCAATGCGTTGTTTAAGCTTCTTTTCCCAAAATTCCTTTTCCTTTTCACGCCAATCCGGACCCTTGAATTTCTTATCATAAAAACCGCTCAACCGATCCATCATTCGCTCCCAAGTGCCTTTTCCTTTTTCGATACCCTCTAAAACGTCGGCAACGTATTCCTGAATATTCCCCATCATTTCCTTTGGGGCATAATAGGCCGCCCCATCCTCTGCTGAACGTTTCAAATCCTCACTGGAAAGGGCATGGGCGGTGAGCATGAGTGCGGGAAACTTACGGCTGTTGGCAATTTTCAGCAACTCATATCCATCTACACCCATAATATCCAAGATGACGATGTCATAATTATGCTCCTCCATCATTGTTTTCGCTTCATCAAAGGATGATGCCGTGTCTATCTTGCAAATGGACATGATTTCTACGAGGGTTTCCAGAACATCCTTTTCGTCATCGACAATGAGGATACGTTTTCCTTCAATGATTTTTTCAGTTTCCATAGTTTGCCCTCCGTTCAATGAGTTCCATGTTTGGGATCATTTCCTAATGTGAAGAATCTCGGCCAAAAGCCGAAAAACCCCTCCAAAATCACATAAAATAACTTTTGATTCTTGTCATTAGGACCTTCCGGGAGTGGTTTCTCATAGGTCACCCCAGTGAGTCTGAGTGGTTTGGTCGCTTAATATATTGAGAAATTTCTACTAATTAAGGAAACAAATAGCATGTCTCGAAATTAATTACCAAAAAAAATTTGGACTTTCTGTTTCTCGAGTTATTTCGTGGAAATCCAACATACTTTTAAGTTCATTTTAGCTCTCGAAATGCTATTGGACAAAACTTTTTCAATACCTTATGAAAACAATCCGATGTTTGCAATCCCATCTTGGATAAGATAAGCTTCGCCAATGACACCTATTTACTTTCCATACCCTTTTTCAGGGACTTTGCAGGAAAGGAAAAACGGTGGCTATAAATCAAAACGGGGAGCCGAAAAGCGGTCTCTTTCACCTCGATGGAAGGTTTGATCCTGTACCTGGCCTTAGATGCTTCCAGTTTTGTGACCGGACAGGTATTTAGTTCTGATGGCGGCGTTTGCATTTAGAGATCAAAAATGAGGAGATTGGGACTAAATATTCCTTGACAAATTTTGAGTACCTAATATAAAGACAAAAGCATATATTATCAAACGATCGTTCAACTGCGAAACAGCCTTTAATTCTTTTCTAAACTTTTTAGTATATTGATAGATCCAACCTAAGAGAAAGGGGTTTTGATGCAAGATTTGATCAATAAAAACGTGCTTGAAATGAGGCCGTATCAACCGGGAAAACCTCTTGAGGAATATAAGCGAGAATTTAAAATAGAAAAGGTGGTTAAGCTTGGTTCTAATGAAAATCCGTTCCCACTTCCTCAGCATGTCTCTGA
>JAQYVK010000055.1 GCA_030145585.1 Desulfatiglandales bacterium
GACCTGATCATCCAAAATCTTTGTAGTGGGTCGATCTACCCGCTTTAATACTTCCACAGGATAAGGATCCAGCTTCTTTGAGTTAAACGCACGCATGTAGCTCGTTACGATGGGCATATGTTTGTCTCCTTTCTGAGTGCAACCCCTTCACCACCTTTACGCATATTTTATTTTTTTCATATGCTAAATGCGAATCCTGGGAACGGCGCGATTGGCGCCTCCCTAGGGGGGGGAAGTTTCTCAATGAGGGCAATATAATGGTGGAATAATAAAAGAGGGAATAAGGATAGGCGACCTGGGCTTCGCTGTCAATGAAAAAGCCATCTGGACACCTTCGGTGTCAAGAATTCAGGAGCCAGAAGCCGTCGTTGGCCCACCGTTGGTGGGCAGAAACTATGGCGGGCCAAGGAAGTCAGAATCCAGAAGAAAAATAAATAACATAAACATCATTAAATGAAGGGTTAGTATTCTGTCTCCTGTATTCTTCGTTCCATTCTACAATTAATGCCGAGCACAAAGATCCGGCTTTTTGGCCTTTTTGAGATGGCTTCTGAATAGGTATTTTTTATTCATTGGGTGGGTTGATCGAAATGTGTCTGCACTTCCACGTTTGTCTGTAAGGCATTAAGGGCATTTTCTACGATAGCCCGTCGCAATTCTTTCTCTTCTTTTGGGTCAAGATCCACATTACCAAGGGGATTTACAATTTTATTGCCCGTGACAATCCTGTTAGATCCTACCATCAAAGCCACAGGGATGATGGAACATACATGAGCAGTGGGAATACCGCTTCGCTCCAGCTCTTTGGCTAACGTTGCACCGCAACGTGTGCTGGTGCCTCATGTTGAGGTCAGGATAACACCTGAAACACCATCCTCCTTGAGTTCCCCGGCCATTTCCTGCCCCATATTACGCATTGTCTCTACAATATTCGCTACGCCGGTGGTGCTATAAAAGACCTCATGGAGTTTCCCAATGGTCCCTTCACGTTCAAGGTCTCTCATAACGTCAACCGGTACAAGTCGATGTGGATCTTGTCTCACAAAGACCGAGTCGTATCCCGCATGCGTAACCTCATAGTCTTCAGGGGACAGGGACTTGAGTCCCCTGATTGGATATCTCCCAAATCTGCTCGCGGCCTTCATCTCAATTTTGTCCGGATTTCCTTGGGGAACCAAGCCCCCGTCAGTAACTAAGGCGATGTGCGCTTGAGTCATATCGTCAATCCTGGGAGCCGGGGTTACTCGGTCATAATTTGGTCTAGGCACTTCTGATTCAAAGGATTCCCCGCTGATCTTTTTCAATAGCATTGACACAACCCTTTCCGCACCGGTTCTAGCCGAGATCTCATTCACGAGCAGCCCACGGGGGAAATAGCCCTCTTCAGTGGGCCTGCCAATCTTCTTCCTGTCGGTCAATTTCAGTGAGAGACCCACCATCTTGGAAATAGCCGTAATCATTCCTTTGACTGTGTCCTCTGTTGAAATGATGTAGGCATCCTGTCTGTAAAGATCCAACCCAGGATTCTCCTCATGCATCCCGGTAACCGCCGGAATACCAAGCTCGTTTTGCACCGCTCGACAGACGCCGCCACAAGCGATTCCGTATCGACCTGCGTTAAAAGCCGGTCCAGCGATCAAGAGGTCCGGTTGGAAAGGTCTGCTCAGTGAGACGATTTCCTCGGAAGCCTTTTCGATATTTTCAGCAAAATAATTATCACCGCAGATGACGGTGGCGACTATTTCTCCACGATCTCCAAGGGCCTTCTGGATGGCCATTCCAGGACCAACGTGACCTTCGTTTACCTGAGGGCCTATTTCAGCCTTGTCTTCTCCACCCAGTCCGGCGAAAAACTGATTGATATAGTGAACCACCTTTAACATGTTTGACTCCGTTTCATCATTAAACTGATAACGCCGGCTTTTAATATCTAACTGCCGTCAATTTTGAACTCCCCATCTGGCATAGAGCACCTTTGATAGCGCCCAATGACACTACAATCTCTCTGTCGATCGGAGGACCCTCCGGTACGACATCCGGTCTCCCAATAATTTTGTGTACCGGCGGCAACTTTATCTCTGTAACCGGCGTGCCCATACTGATGATGGCATCGACCTCCGGGATACTAAAAATGGTCGTTGCGCCGAATTTTACATCTTTGACATCCGCACCCATGTGAAGCATGGCGATCGCGGTTCTTATTCCCAATTGTTCACACCTGTGAGCCGCCCGAGCCATGGCCAGTTCCGGTGCACCGCCTGCTGTCTTTGTCAGGATCGCGCCATCCGCACCCAGAACCCATTTGGCCAGGCTTGCGGTAATATTGGCCATTCTATCGAAGTCAGAGATGTTACTGGGCGCGATGGTGACAATGACACCGGTAAAACATAAATCCTTGCCGTGCCTGTCGTAGAGTGCTTTGACGATCGGATGATTTTGGATGTGGTATGTCTGGGCATTTAGGCTTAAGAAGGGAGATGTAACGGCCCCATCCAGGATCTGGTTGGGGTGTAAAATTGTAGGCACAATGCCCCCGGCCTGTTGGCCGAATAAGATCGGTTCTCCGGGAACCGGTTCGAACTGGAGGCTGAGGACCTGGGCGATATAGGTGACCTTTGGCAACCCCTCCATGCCCCTTGTGATATCAGTCAGAGGCGGCAGGTCGTATATCTTACTTTCATCCGGCTGCTTTTCCTTCCCGGCTTTGCCCAGATAAGCCCCCGCTTTCAATCCTGCAATCTTAAGGGCGGCTTGGTAATCCAAGGTGCCCACCCCATCTTTCGGCTGCGGAAGCAATACAATGTTCTGGGTTTTCCCGAAGGGGCTGACCTCACTACCCGGACCGGACATATCTATCATCGAACCATGAGGCTCTGCGCTAATAGTCTCCTTTCTCCTCTTTCTATAATCACTTATGACTAGTGCAGCTCCCTTTAGGACACAAGTCTTTCCCTCGCCCGTTACAGCATGTTTTCCCGCGGGGCCCAGTAAATTATCCGGATCGCTTCCAAATTTAAATCGGGGTTCTATGACATCTCCCACTTGAAGAATCCGACACTTTTCTCCCGGATGAGCTAACTCGATGTCAACCTTACCGATTCTTCTATCTCTCTCTAAGAGTTCCCGGAGTTCGCCGCGGTTGATGTACAAGACACCGTCATTAATCTTGGTTTTGTCACCGAACTGGATATCTTGTATTTTAACAATATGAAGTTCAAGTCGCATGGTCGCCTCTGGTTATCTATGACTTATTTTGTGGGAGTATTTTTACGGTCGTTTAGGGTAAGAGCGCACCTTGTTAGATAGGGAGTATAGGCGGATCAAACCAGTGTGTCAACCCTGACAACCTACGGGGTATCATCTGCGGCGTAGCTTTCGATCGCTCCTCCTTGCGGCGTATTACTCCATACGCCTCAGTCGTCGCTCCTCGGCGCCTTGCATCTAATACCCCGTAGGTTGTCGGGGATATTCAATAAATTAGTGAGGCTCCTCCCGCAGAGCGGAAGGCCTCTGGAAGACCCCTTGAAGGGGTCTGAAAACAATACGATTATCAAGATTACTAGAAGCTATCTCAAAAATAGAAAAATGGCTCGAGGTCAAGGACGGCGCAGGATCGTAACCGGAGGAATATATGTAAATATTTTGAGGATTACGATTCAAGCCGGACGATGAGATCGGGCTATTTGGCATTTTTGAGATGGCTTCTAATCTATATCAAGGACGCCCTTGTTAAAACGAACAGA
>JAQYVK010000056.1 GCA_030145585.1 Desulfatiglandales bacterium
CTCTGTTTTACCGAAACGATGGCGGTGAGTCGTCCACAACCCTCCGGCAGGGAATAGACCGATTGTATTCCGGGAATTCTCATATCACGGAGATCGGACCAGATCGAGGCCGAAATCTGAAGCGCCCCGAGCATATGGATATCACTTATGGGTTTACCGGTCGTCGTTATCCAAAGGATCGGATTGTTTCTGTGGAGGATCCGGTTCACTTTAAAGACCGGCTCGAGATACTCTTTTCCACCCTTCGCCGAGTAATAACCCGTATATTCACCAAAAGGTCCCTCTTCTGCATATGTGCTGCGATCCGGATCTATTTCACCCTCCAGGACAATCTCCGCTGTTGCCGGAATCAAGAGACCCGTCAAGTCACTTTTTATGACCTCAATAGGTTCCCCACGTATTGCTCCTGCCCGTTCATACTCGCTGACGCCCCAGGGTGCTGTCGAGCTTGCCATCAGGAAGAGTATCGGTGGTCCGCCGATGACAGCAGCAGCCTTCATTGGTTTACCAAGCTCGCGGTATCTGTCCAGCATCAGGTCTGCGTGCTTCCCGTGGTGAATTTGAATGGCTGCATGGTTTCTATCGATAAGCTGCATTCTATAGGTCCCCAAATTCGTCCAATCTTCATCCGGATCTTGAGTGATGACGCTGACAGCGGTTCCTATGTATCGCCCACCGTCCAGGGGGGCAAATTTGGGCACCGGAAAAGAAAGCAAATCCACTTTATCACCTTCCAAGACATTCTCAAAAATAGGGCCGTCTGAAACCTCTACCGGCGGAACAGAACTCTTAGAGGTCAACTCTACCCACTGCTGTGCCTGCTGGCACAACGTGTCGTTTTCCGACATTCCGAGGGATATAGCCAGTCTTTTTTCGGTGGTTAGGGCGGAGCCCAAGACTGACATATCTTTAGATCCCTTGATGTTTTCAAACATCAGGGCTTGCCCACCCCCCCTCGCTTCATTAACCTTGCAGACGTGGGATAATTCAAGGTTCCAATCCACTTCAGCCTTTATCCTTTTTAGTTCCCCCCCCTTTTCGCAAGCATCTATAAAATCTCTTAAGTCGTTGATCATGTTCTTTCTCCTTTTGTTAGATGTCTTTATGAGCAAAAATACTAAATTTTATGTCAAGCCCGCCCTGTCGCGACCTATTGGTCATTTGCAGGAGCGTTACCATTTATCCGGACCAAAACCCTGAAACGGTCGACATATTATCTCGGTCTGGGCCAGATTTTTTTATATTAAATTTTGGTGCAACGAAAAAGCAGATGCCACATGCTGGTCTCTGCCTGCCTCGCCATAGCAAAAAGTTTCGCGAGGCAGGTGGGGATGCTTGAAAATTAAGGATTTTTTTATCCGGTATCCAGGATCCAGCATCGCTCCGCATCAGGAAATGGGACATTTTAACTACCAACCGGTCGGTTTGAAACGATGCTTCGTTATGAGATCCATTGTATAGTTGCTCAACCCCTCTCAATTAAATGAACAATCCCATTATCGCCATCACATTTTATCCTGTCTCCGGTTTTGATAATCTTGGTGGCCGTACCTGTTGCGACAACGGCAGGAATTTGATATTCGCGGGCAACGATGGCGGCATGGCCGAATATGCCGCCAATGTCGGTCACGACCCCGGCGATACTCGGAAAGTGCGCAGTCCAGGCAGGATTGATGGAGGGCGCTACCAGAATATCGCCCTTATTTATCAAGCTCAGATCGGATACAGACAGACAAACCCTTGCAGGGCCTTCAACGATGCCGCCTGATCCGGCATAACCCTTGATCTCTGAAATCTCATCAGACTTGATTTCTTTTGCCGACAGCCACCTTTCTATCGTTTCATTATCAAAGCCATACTCATTAATCATAACCGGATTGGTATAGTCGTCAGGAGCGGGTCCAAGGGCCTCTGGTGCTCGCCATTCCCTGAATTTCTCCATAATTTCCTTACGCCGCGCGATCTTTGGCGGCCAATATTCATGTCCATAGGCCGGAACCCCGCAGTACCAACTGGACGTAATATCATGGAGGACTTCAGGAATCTCAAAACGATTCATGAGGAAGATGTCATCGACCTCCTTGATGACGCCATGGTTCAGCATAATCTGTCCGAATTCCCTAAATTTTTTATAGCAAACCGAGTGAAACCAGTTCTCGATATAGAAATCATGATCTTCAGGATAATGGGAAACCATTCTCGCAGCAGCCAGAAGTGTGTCAAATACCTCACGGTCCTTTTCATCCTTGATCAGATTGCGGTATTCTTCAGTGACACGATCTCTTTCTGCCAAAACCGCGCTCATGGGTTTCTCGATGTTCTCTCCCTTCTTTATCATCTCCACATATTCCTGGATATGATGTAAGGGGACATCATAGTTGGTGTTCCAGGATCCATCGGAATGATACCAACCACTGGCGCAAGACATGTAGAACCATGGTTCTTGATTTTCTTCCCAAGTCTTGATCCACTTCTTTCCCACATCGGATTCCCCTAACTCTTTTGAAACATCCTCCCATTTACTCGAACTGCGAAGGATCTCTTCAATATTTAATTCGATACCCAATTTTGCCAGTTCCATTAACGCAGCCATCGCCTTAAATACCATGGCCTCAAACCCACTGAGAGTCTGGGTTATTGACTTATCCGTGATGCCAGGAAAGAGTTTTTTCACGGCTTCAATATATTGCACGTTCACAAGAGAGACGAGATTATTGAATTCAAAATGCCATTCCCATATAAGGTGAATGGCTTCCATCAATCTATTCCATGCCACTTGCAGGTCATGGCCGGTAGACCATTTTCCTTCCGTGATAACGGACATGGGCTCGATGTCCGGCAACGCCGGTACCTCCAATGCCTCGGTTTCCTTGATGACTTTTGTGACTTTTATTTCCCATTTTTCATACAGATCCTCCCAGTTTTTTAGGGCATAATCCACGCGCTCTTGAAAGAGGGGAACCCTCTTCTTTATCTCCTCCGGATCAGTGACATCTGTTGAATCAATATACACACGACCATTTATCATTCGGTGATCCCTTCCCCAATTGGTCGGGAATACATGGATCCTTCCTACCCAAGCCGAGGCCGTATGGTGCCACATGTCGTCCCAGGTGAGATCAAGTGGTCCCACGGGTTCAGGATAGTGCAGGCCATCATAAAACCATAGGGACGAGGATTCATATTCTGCGGTCTTTGGCATGTCCTTTGTCTTGGCAAATGGATAGTAGTAAGGATACATGTCTTCCCAGCC